>JBKKDW010000021.1:0-4179 GCA_046708025.1 Candidatus Limnocylindrales bacterium | reverse complement strand
CCCCACGCCATTGCCAACCCCCACCACGGACGGCGCTGTCCTTAGCGAGACCGGCGCACCCGCCATCACCCTGCCGCCGACCGACACCCTGCCGCCGAGCACCACCGCCCCATCCGGCGAGAGCTGGCGGCTGATCCTCCTGGCCATGGCCGGCATCCTGGCCTCGACCATGCTGCTGACCCCGGCCAAGGCCGCGGCTCGACCGAGGGATATCTAGGCGAACCTCGAGGGCGCACCGACAGGTGCTCGATCTGAGACGGAACGCACGAAGGACCGGATCCTCCCGGGGACCCGGTCCTTCTGCGTGTCCGCCGTGTGCGTTCCCGTCAGGAGCCGATCGCGAACTGATCTCCCGGGTGCACCATCACGACGCGGCCGGCGAACGCCGCGACGACTGCGGCGACGGTCTCGGCCTCGTTGAAGCCCATGAGCAGATGCGTCAGCAGCACGCGACCGACGCCTGATCGTGCGGCCAGCGCGCCGACGGCCGGTCCATCCAGGTGCGCCACATCTGCTGGCACGGGCCCCGGGCCGAACGAAGCCTCGCACAGCAGGTCATCGCCTGGCCGGATCAGTGGCTCGAGATCCGGCGCGCGGCCGCAGTCACCACTGTAGACAAGCCCGGGCCCATCGCCGTTCGACACTCGAAACGCGTAGCTCTCGGCGTCATGGGTCACGCTTGCCGCCTGCACCTCGATCGACCCGACCGACCAGGCTCCAACGGCGATTGGCTCGATGTCGAACACCGTCGCGCAGAAGCCGGGTTCGGCGTGCAGCGCGTCCAGGCGGCCAGCCAGCCCCGCCGGCCCGGCGACTCGAACCCGGCGCGGATGACTTGGCCCCCACTTGAGAAAGTGGCGGAGCGGCACGAGGTCGATGAAGTGGTCCGGGTGGAGGTGACTGACCAGAATCGTGTCCAACGTGCCGGGATCGAGCAGTCCGGCCAGTCGCGGAAAGGAGCCTTGCCCGAGGTCCATGAGGAGCGCCGTGGAGCCATCGCGGACCAGGTAGGAGGCGCCCGTTGCGCCGGGCCGGTCCGTGTAGGCGGGCCCGGCGCCAACGATGTCGAGCCGCAGTTCAGCGGCGGCGCGTTCCGAGCTCACACCCGAAGCGTACTTGCTCCGGGTACGGGTCAGTTGCCCTGACCGGCCCCCGGGCCTGTCGCCGGGATACCCGCGCCGTTGCCCGGCGGATCGCCCGCCTTCCCGCCGGCCTTCGGTGTCGGGCGCGGCTTGGGCGTTTCGGCCGGGTCGGATGTCGCCCGGTTCGGGTTGGCGGTGCGCGCCGGGCGGTCCGTCGCCTCCGGCTTGGGCTCCTTCGTCGGCGTTGCCTCGGGTCGGTTGCCGCGGGGCTCGCGAATTGTGTCCAATGCCGAGTCGCTGCGATCGATGGCACGCTCGATCGCCCGCTCGATCGCATCGCGCGCCTGTTCGGGAACCCGCCCGGACAGGCTTCTCAGGACCTCGATGTTGTGCTTCACCCCGGTGTCGAGGGTCACATTCGCCGCCGCGTCGTCGCCCGCGCCGGAGGTCGCTTGCCGGACGATCGCGCCATACGCCTCGAGCGCGGCATTGGCGGCGTTGGTGTCACCGGCGGCCGTCGCGGCAGCGGCCTCGGCCAGGCGTTCGTCGAGGCGTCGAAGCTCGGCATGGGCGCGCTCGTTCGCCGTGGCCGGCAATGTCAGCGTTTCCGCCCAGATGCGCACCGTGTAGAGCGGACCGCCGGGCTGGGCGGCCGCCACGGAGCCGACTCCGACCGCGAGGGTCAGGCCGGCGGCCAGCAGCGCGGTCATCGAGCGGCGCCACGGCGATCGGCGCGTCCGGTTCGCGCCCGCGCGGATGGCATGCCGGTGCGCGGCTGCCATCACCTGGCTGCGCATCCTGGTCGACGCCGAGAGGTCCGGCGACAGGCGCGCCTGCGAGTACGCCTCGAGGCGTTGCGCCAGCTCGTCGTCTTCGGGGTCCCGGTCGTGCATCTGGTCCCTACTCGTCCTGTGACAGTTGTCGGCGCAGGGCGGCGATGGCGCGAAACTGGAGTCCGCGAATCGTTCCCTCTTGCCGACCCATGACTTCCGCCGCCTCGCGGGCCGACAAGCCGGCGAAGAACCGCAGGGCAATCGCTTCTCGTTGGTCGTCGGTCAACATCGCCAGCGCGGCACCCACCTGATCGAGATCTTGTCGGATCATCGCCACATCCTCGGGGCCCGGCTCGTGATCGCCGTGATCGATCACGGCGTCCAGATCGGCGTGTTCGTGGCGCGTCCTGGTGAAATCGACAATGGAATTACGGGCCAGCCGAAAGAGCCAGCCCCCGAAGGGAATGCCCCGCGATTCGTAGCGCGGGAGCGCTTCCAGGGCCTTGACAAACACGAGTTGCGTCAGATCCTCCGCGTCCGTCGGGCTGTGGATGCGGCTGATGATGTAGCGATAGATCGGCCGGTGGAAGTGATCGAACAGTTGCCCGAACGCCCAGGCGTCGGATGACCGGGCCTGGACCACCAGCCGCTCGATCGCGGCATCGTCAAGACTCACAACGAACGGCCGCCCGGACTGTTAGGACCGCCACGGGCGCGCACCGGGATGTCAACGGCGACCGATTCGCCGCCGCGACGAAAGGTCAGTGCCGCGAACCCGCTCGCCGCGGCGTACTGGTAGCCATCGTCGAGCGCCCACGCGAAGTGCTCGGCCAGGTGGGCATCAGACCCCACGGTGACCGCACGTCCGCCCATCTCCCGGAACCAGGTGACGACCTCGGCCGAGGGATATGTCTCGCCGACCGAGTGGCGCAGGCCGCTGGTGTTGATCTCCAGCGCGGTGCCGCTTTCCACGAGTGCCCGCAGAATCGGCTCGTATAGCTCGGGCGCTCCGGCCAGATCCTCCTTCGAGACGTACGGATGCAGGTAGCGCTTGACGACATCGAGATGGCCCAGCGCGTCGAACAGTCCGGAGCGCGCCGCCGCCTCTACCTCATCGAACGATGGGCCGACGATGTCCCGAAGGTCGCGCCCCTGGACCCACGCTCGCACCCGCGACGGGCTGTACGGCGAGTCGACCCGGTCATGGACCGAGCCGATGGTGAAGTCATACGTGTGTCGAGCCAGGTGCGCGCGAATGTCCGGCTCCCACGAGCGGTCGTAGGTCAGCTCGACACCAAAGCGGATGGCCACGCCCTGCGGCCCCCAACGATCGGCGGCCTGACGGACCACCCGCTCGCGATCGGCATAGGTCGTGAAGCCAAAGGCGGGGGCACCCGTTTCGAAGTCGACGTGATCGGTGATGGCCAGCTCGGCGATCCCGCGGCCCAACGCCGCCGCCGCATAGACGTCGATGTCGACGTCGCTGTCGGGCGAAAGGTCCGAGTGCAGATGTGCGTCGAGTGGCAGGTCGCGCCCCTGGCGATCGGTGACGGCCGGCGCAAGCCTCACCCGCCGATGAGCCCGAGCTCGTGACCCACCCGATCGAAAGCCGCCAGGGCGAGATCCAGCTGCTCGTCGGCGTGGGCGGCCGTCACGATCGTCCGCAGGCGCGACTTGTCGAGCGCGACCGTGGGGAAGACCACGGGCTGGGCGAAGACGCCTTCGTCGAGGAGGCGGTCGCTGAAACGACCGGCGACGTCCGGGTCACCCATCATGACCGGTGTAATCGGGGTCTCCGATCGACCGGTATCAAAGCCGAGGCGGGTCAGCTCGGCCTTGAAGCGCCGGGTGTTTGCCCACAACCGCTCCTGGAGTTCGGGCTCCTCCTCCATCACCCGGATCGCCTCGCGGCAAGCCGCGACCACGGCCGGCGGGTGCGAGGTCGAGAAGAGAAACGGTCGGGCGCGCTGGGTCAGGATCTCGCGCAGTGCGATGGACCCCGCGACGTAGCCGCCGAGCGAGCCGACGGCCTTGCTCAGGGTTCCGACCTGGATCGCGACCCGGCCGTGCAGGCCGAAGTGATCGACGGTGCCGCGGCCATTTCGACCCAGCACGCCGGATGCGTGGGCGTCGTCGACCATGACCGCCGCGCCGAAGGCCTCGGCCGCCTCGACCACTCCAGGCAGCGGCGCGATGTCGCCGTCCATCGAGAACACCCCGTCGGTCACGACCAGGATCAGGCGATGTGGCCCGCCGTCCGGCCGTCCGGTCTGGCGCGCCTCGCGCAGGATCTCGCGCAGCGCCGCGACGTCGCCATGCGGGTA
>JBKKDW010000020.1:0-32803 GCA_046708025.1 Candidatus Limnocylindrales bacterium | reverse complement strand
GCTCTCGGGCGTCTACCTCGCCATGCTGACGCTCGCGTTCGCGCAGATTGTTTGGGCCATCGTTTTCCAGTGGGAGGATCTGACCGGCGGGGGGGGGGGGGGGGGGGGGGGGGTGGGGGGGGGGGGGGGGGGGGGGGGCGGGGTGGGGGGCGGGGTCGGGGCCGCTGCGGTCACCGTGATCGGAGCGGTCGGGCCGGTCGCGATCACGACGTCGGATCCGGCCGTGCCACCTGCCTCGTTCGAATAGGTCCCGACCGAGCTGGCAACCGTGACCGAGAAGTGAATCGAGGCATCTCCGAATGCCCCGACCGCGATCGGGCCCGACCAGGTCAGTCGGCCGCCCGCGATCGCTGGGTCGGCATTGGTCGCGCCCGTCGTCGAGCCGGCCACATACGAGAATCCAGCCGGGAGATCGTCGAACGCCGATGACAGCGAGACAGCGAATTCATTCGGGTTCGCGAACGTGATCGTGTAGCCATTCAGGCCCCCGGCCGCTGTCGTGGCGGCATCGGCAGCCTTCGCGGTGGTCAACGGCACGCGACCGATCGGCGAGAACCCGGTGATCTGCGACCGAGTCGCGGCTCCTCCCGCGGGGACCGTGACCTCCCAGCTGAGGCCGGCACCGTTATCGATCAACTCGGTGCACCGGCAGGTGTCCGGAAACGGGGTCAACGAGAGCACCCGGTTCCAGACCTCGCCGAAACTTGCTTCGTAATAGTGGCTTCCAGCGGAGAGCGGGAACCACTGCTCTATCCGCGCCCCGCTATCAAGGGAAGTCACACACGCCACAGCCCCGGTGCTGATGTCGACGCTGCCATAGCCCGCGTCCGAGTCCTGGAGGTAGCAGTCGCCGGCACGGTAGAGCAGGATGGTCCTGGCTGACGGCCCGGCGTTGGCGATCGCAATATCCGTGCGATACGCCTCCTGCCCGATGACGTAGCTGTCCGTCTGGGTGAGCCGCAGGCCGGTTGCGCCAAGGTCGACCACGGTCACGATCCGCAGCGGATCCAGGGCGCTGCCAGTGCCGAGCACGGCCGACTGGCTCACCGGCGTGAACACGACGTCGCCCGTTGGTCCGGCAGGGATATATGCGGGCCCATACAGGACCCCCTCGACCCCGACCAGGGTCGCGCACGCCGTGTCCGCATAGAACTCGCCGCTCAGGTCGGAGGCGTGGTTGACCGCGCAGTTGAGGTCGGGCGTGGTTTCAATCCTGGTCAGCGGCCCGCTGGAGACGATCACCGGCGTCGGCCCGGTCACCGTGATCGACACCGTCGCCACGTTCGATTCGACGAAGCCGTCGTTCGCGCTGTAGGTGAAGCTGTCGGGACCCCGATAGCCGGACGAGGGTGTGTAGACACATTCCCCAAGGCCGGCGCAGTCTGGCCCGCTGATGTCGCCGTGGGTGGGCGCGGCGATGATCGTGAACGTGAGCTCGTCGAAGTCCGGGTCCAACGCGCCTAGAAAGATCGATTCGGGCGTGTCCTGCTGCACGGACGCCGGCTGATCAGAGGCGATCGGTGCGCCATTCGCGTACACCGTGATCGACACCGTCGCGATATTCGAGTCCGCGAGACCGTCGTTTGCGCTGAAGGTGAAGCTGTCGGGACCCACGTATCCGGCGGTCGGCGTGTAGGTGCACCCGCCGCTCGTGCAGTCGCCGAGCACGCCGTGTGTCACGTCGGCCTGGATCGTGAACGAGAGCGGGTCGAAGTCCGGATCTGACGCGTCGAGGAAGATTTCCAGCGGCACCGACTCGCGCGTGCTCGCGGCCTGGTCGAAGGCCACCGGCGGTTCGGCAGCTCGAACCACGCCACCGAGCGCGGCCCACGCCGACGAACTCAGCAGCCCGATCATGATTGCCACGGCAAGGCTCGCTCGAGACCTGCCGCGCCCGCTGGCAACATCCCGTCCGATGGGCATCGGACCCCTCTCCGGGCGCATGGCTGCGCGCGGTACGGTAAGGCCGGTCTCGCCGCTGGCTGGGCACGACGGTCAGGCGACCGTTTGGGCGTCGTACCCTGGAATCCCCCGCTTCCGCGCTTCCCTCCCGCTCGGCGAACTGTGGTCCGACGACGCGCAAATTACAACCCCGAATTTACGGATCATGCCCAGGCCCAGGCGATGTGCGATCGCCGCCGCCTCGACCCTATTCCTGGCCCCGAACTTGCCCAGGATGTTCGAGACGTGGACGCTGGCCGTCTTGCGCGTGATGAACAGGGCATCCGCGATCTGCTGGTTTGACCAACCGGCCGCCACCAGCCTGATCACTTCCGATTCCCGGTTGGTCAGTCCCAGGCCCGTGGCCGCCACAGGCTGGGTCGCGTCGGTCGGAGCGTGCCCGCGGAGGTCGACGTGGGCCTGGTTCGCCAGCCGTTCGATCTCCGCGCGAAGCGGATGGGCGCCGAGTCCGACCACGGTCAGGTGGGCCGCACGCAGGGCCGAAGTCGCCGACGCGCGCGACGCCCTGCTTCCGGAGCCTCCAGCCGTTCCAAGCAGGGCCTCGCCCGCGCGGAACCGCGCATAGGCGGCCGGATACGGACGCTTGAGCGCTTCCCAGTGCTGCGCCACGACTTCCCAGACGGTCGCGTCGCCGTGCCCGCTGAGCCGTCCCCGTTCCGCCTGACAGAGCGCCAGGATCGCCCCTCGACGCGCATCGGCTGCCGTGACGGGCTCGAGCGAGGCACGCCTCAGGAGCCCCTGGCGATCACCTCGCAGCGGGCCTCGGCAGTGGCGAGCGCCGCCGGATCGTGGCGAGCGCGAGCCAGCGCGGCCGCATCGGCTTCGGCCCTGAGGCTGTGCGCCGCCAACCAGCCGAGGGCCGGATCCAGCGGACGATCGTGCTTGACCAATCCGATCGCCCGATCAACCGCGTCGCGAACATCGTCGAGCCCCGGCACGACGATGCGAGCCACCGACAGCACGGAATTGGTCGTGGGGTCGATTCGCGAGAGCGTGCCTTCGGCGCTATTGGTGACCCAGATCCCGCTGGCATCGATGGTGGCCTGTTGCGGATAGGCGCCAACCGGGATGGTCGCCGAGACGACTGGCGGTGGCGGTGGCGTCACGACCACGGGCGGCGGAACGAGGGCGAACTGCCCGCACCTGCGCGCCGTGCCGGTCCCGATCCGGATGACGATCCTGCCGGTTCCCTTTGGTCGCTGCCCTGATCGCGTTCACGCGGGCGGCGGTCAGGCTCGTGGTGCGCGAGGCAGAGCCGGCCGAGGTCGTCTTGATCGAAGCGAGGGTCAAGAGCGTGGAGCCAACCGACTTGCAGGTTCCCTTCGAGACGACCACGGGCAGCAGAGTCGACGGCTTCATCTTCGCCAGCTTGAGCACGATCGCGCCGTTTCCGGACGTGTAGGACTGGATCGTGGCCGTGCCGTTCACGCCGGCGCTTCCAATCCTGGCCAGCCAGGAGCTCTTCACCGTTGCCGCCGAGACGGGCGCGATCGCGGCGAGCGCCATGACCATGGAGATTGTGAGCGACGTCACGAGTCGCCTGGACATATCAATTCCTCCGATGCGTTGCGGGCCGCACAAGCAGGCCCCATCGAGAGACGCGAGGTGGGTCGTTCCATTTCAGGCCTCGACCCAGTACCTCCGGGCGGCGGCCGTGTCCGGCGGCGGTCCTGTACGGTGCGCGAATGCAGGTCACATCGCGACGCTCCTGGACGCGTCCGCGGCGCTTCGCGGTACTCGTGACGCTCGTCGTCCTGGTCGCGACCGTATTCGCTTCGACCGCGTCGGCGGCATCGATTCGGCGCACCTGGCGGACATCGCTGGGCGCCAACGGTGTGAATGGGACAGCGATCCTCACCGCCTACTGGGCAGGCAACGGAGCGTTGGGGCTGAAGCTGGCCAACCTCCGGCCGTCCACGACGTATCCGGTCATCGCCTACCGCGGGTCGTGCGCGAAACCGACCCTCATCACCCGCCTGCCGGGTGCGGTCACCGACGCGTCAGGCGCGGTAAGCAAGACGTCGGCGGTATCGACCCGGATCATGAACTCGATCTGGGCGTACGCGCGCACCTCGGCGATCTCGATCAAGGTTGGGACCGGTTCACTGGCTCGCTGCGGCGCGCTGAACTTCGCGGTCGCCACGCGGATCGCGATGCCCGGCCTGACGATCGATCTGCCGGTCATCAAGCCAGGGGCCGGCTACCCGTTGTGCAACGTGGCCATGTACATCCAGGAGCTCTCCCAGCCGCGTGAGGCGGGCGTGACCTTCATCTACGCCCACGCGCGGAAGGGCATGTTCCTGCCGCTCCTGGAACGGTCGAAGATCAACAATGGAGCCAGCCTGCTCGGCGCGACCGTCCGGGTGTGGACCAGCAACAACCTCGTGTCGACGTATCAGGTCACCAGGGTCCGCCGGCACGTGACCTCGCTGGACGGCGTCTTCGACATCGGGCCGGAGCAGCTCTGGATCCAGACCTCGGAGGGCCCACGCGGGACGCTGGGCAAGCTGATCGTGGTCGCCAAGCGAATCGGGTCGGCCGGGTCGACCTACGAAGCGGCCCATCCGAAACCCCACCCGGTCGTCTGCCGCTAGGCCGTCGCGGGCCTGCCGTTGCGGCGTGCGCGGCCACCCGCGGCGACGCGGCCACCCCTTCCTGCCTTCGGTCCATGTGGTGGGCGCAAGGCAGGATCTGGCGCCCAACGGCGGTCACGGTCCCGCGACGACGACCTCGATCTCTCGCCAGGCAACCCACGACGGGCCTCCTACGGTGATGATTCGCACGGCCACGACGTCCGCCAACGGTGTCGTCAGCACATGCTCCAGTTGAGCGCCGTCACGGGTAACGCCGCGAAACTCGGCGATCTGCTGCCGATTCCCAGCCGAACTGATCACGATGACGGTGAACCGTCTCTCCGCCAGGAGCCTGCGCCACGAGGAGCCTGATCGCTGTGATCGTGGAGGCTTCACCAAGGTCGATCTCGATCCACGCTGGGCGGGTGCGTGCCCGCGTTCCATGCAGTATCCGCCCGGCCGTCGATGGCGTAGACGGGCGGACCGGCCGGCGACGCATGTGAGGCGCTGACCAACCTGCCATCTGCCAGCCGGTTCTCGACGATGGCTTCCGGCACGGGCACCCTCGGCGCGACCCATAGAGGAGCTGACATTACGAGGGGCCCCAGCCCCAGCGGATACGCAACAGCCAGGATGGCCGCTCGTCCCGGCGCGCGGGTCAGGACATGGAAGGCCGAATAGCCGCTGAATAGCACGAGCCCGAACAGGCCGACGGCCGTGCCGATCAGGCCCACCATGGCATCCCGCCCAAAGAGGTCTCCCGGAGTCAATGCGGCGAATACTGCCCACCCGATGACCGGCCCACCGACGGCGCACAGGAGCGCGAGCCAGTTGACCAGCCGCGACGCGACGACCAGCGTCCCATCTGGTCGTCGGGTGGGCGGTCGTCGCCAGATCGCCGTAATCAACCCGACCACGAACACGGTCAGGCTGCCAATCCAGCGCAGATCCCCCTTGTAATTGCCCGGGGGCAAGACCAACGAGAGCCACTCCATTGGGGGCGGCAGTGCGAGCAGCACACCCAGGATCAGGAGGGTTGCCGCGCCGACTGATGGTCGGATCAGCGATGCGCCGGCGAGGACCGCGAGCAGGACAGAGATGAAGACAAGGTTGATCGGGGAACGTCCCTGCGCGAGCAGGAGCTGGTAGCCGCCAATCGCGACCAGGACGCCCGTGGCCCACATCGCTGCGCGTCCCGTGAGGCGACCTTTCACGTCAGGCGACGCTTCACATCAGGAAAAGGTATAGCGGGATGCGGATAAGGATTGGCCCCGACTTCAGCGTCGGGGCCAATCCTTCAATTCACAGACTCCCGCCCCTGCATGCGTTGCCAGGATTGAATCCTATCGAGGTGAGGAACTCTTTTCCCTCCTTGGGGATCTGCCCCCAGGACTGCACCCGACCGGGGGGACCGTTTTCTGGATCGATCCCAGTGGGGTCGTCATTCAGTCCTGAGTAGGCACAGATCGAGTTCGCGCGCAGAGGTTCCAGGGTCTTGCCGTTTCCGGTGATCTCACCAGCCAGAGCAGCAGCAGCACTCAGACTCAGAACAACGGCTGCCAGCGAAACCGCAACTCCAAACCTGGTCGAGTCGGCGGGCCATGCGCATACCTCCTGCGGCCGAGGTCGGTCTCGCCATTGGCTTTCGGCACAGTCGGGCGACCGGTCAATGGGACGCCGTGCCGTGGAACCCCCCCCGACGCTCCCGCCACCCCTCCGTCTGGCGCATTGTGCACCCGCCGCAACGAGTCCGGCAGAGGCCTTTCCGCGACAAGTGGTGTCTAGACGCACCGACGCTTGACGCGCCGGAATCGGCGTACACTCCGTGAGTCCCCGGCGCCGCGGCCAAAGAGGGTCGATCCGTGCTCCGTTCCCCCCACGGAGCCCCGATCGGTCGGCCGCCACCGGGGGCATCAAATGAGCGGCTCGGTCAGCCAGGGCGCACGAAGGGGACGCCCGGAGGGCTGGGTCGAACCACTCCGGGCGTTGGTGACGGCGCAGTCGGTGCCCTCGACGCTCGTCAGCCAGGGACCCACCGAGGGACGGCAGCGGGTCAGAGGCGGACTGTAGTCGCGGCCCGGGTCTCCTGGCAGTAGGTGGGTTGACCTATCCGCGATTCATTCCGGTTTCGTTGCAGGGCCGACGCGTCCTCAACTCGGTGAACTTTTCGGCGCCCGTGTGCGAATACCCACCGACCACAGCAGCATCCAAGGGAGAACGCCACGATGAATCGAAGACTTCTCGGCGCCATGACGGTCGGCCTGCTCAGCGTCGGCATGTTCGCCGGCACCGCGTTCGGCGCACACAACGGCAACAACCGGGCCGAACTATCAGGCACGGGTGACGGGGACGCCTCGGGCGTCGCGATCGTCAACTACTCCGAGGGCCAGGGGACGTTCAACGGCAACATCACGGTGTCCAACCTCGCCCCCAGCGCGACGTACACTTTCCTCGTCCGCGGCGCGACCGGCGAACGGACGATCTGCTCCGGGACGGCCGACGCCGCGGGCAGGTTCACCTGCTCCGCGCAGGGGCTCACGCTGGCGGGCTTCGGCACGGCCGTCGTGCGCGACTCCGCCGGTCTCGAAGTGGCCAGTGGCCTCTTCGCCCGACGCGGCAACTGCCGCGACGCGGATCAGGCCGGCTCCCAGTGCGAGGCACAGCGCCCGTAACGTCCCTCCTCCCTAGCAGAACGCCCCGTGGTCCAGGCCACGGGGCGTTTTGGCTCGTGCCAACGGAAGTCCGGCCGGCCGCCGTTGAGGGCGCGCTATCAACCTCCCAGGAGAAGGTCCATGAGCGACGACAAGCCAGCGACCGTTCGGGAGGCGTTGCAAGGATGCCGCGAAGCGGAACGAACGGCCGCCATAGCAAGGCGAGGGCGCGTCGCGGCGGAAGCTGCAGCGGCCGCAGCCCAAGATGCCGCGGAGGCCGCCGTCGCGACAGCCGAGGCGGCGAAGAGCGCCCTCGCGTCGATGGCGCTCGCCGAGACCTCCGCAGCCAAGACCGCGGCCACCGCCAAGATGTTGATTTGACGACACGAGCAGATCTTGCCGACGCGGATGCCCAATCGGCGCTGGCCGACGTCAGCGAGTTCGACGCCCAGACACGGTATCGCAAGGCGATGACACGGGCTAACCCCACGGGCTGATCGCGGCCGCGCGTCGATCCGTGCAGGAATAGCGACCCGTGCAGGAATGACGAAGTCGCACACATCGGCTGGACGAGAGGGACGCGCCGACGGCACGGTCGTGATGGAGGGCACGATACGCGAAGTCGATGTCGGACCATCCGGACCTCCATTACGACATCCCCAACCGCATCGCGCTCGGTGCCTACGTCATCGATGAGGAACGCGGGACCGGCTATTCGCCCGGCGGGCCTGATGTGGTGCGGGCAGTCCTGGTCTACCGGTTCGCCGGCGACCTGATCTGCGAGATCCTGATCCTGACCTGAACGTCGCGAGACACTGCGCCTCACCAGCGACGCCCGCCAGTCGGCCCAGAACGCTGGCCTCGTGGCGAGAGCGATGGACCGGGACCGGAGCCGGGGTTGCCCAAGATGGATACGCTCGGGGTCGGCGCGACGTGTCACGTTTCGGGGTCACTTCGTGCGTGAATTCGTGGTGAGCCCGGAAGGACTTGAACCTTCAACCCGCTGATTAAGAGTCAGCTGCTCTGCCATTGAGCTACGGGCCCACGAGCCCGCGATGATACCCCACGTCCAGTTCCTTCGTGGCAAATCGCCTCATGTGGAAGCCCCAGCGCCTGTCACCGTTCGGGGGCACGGCTATCTCGCTGGGGCTCGCCGCGACGATGACGCGCCCGCGCCCTCTCTTCAATGGCCCACGAAAGTACCAGGTGCATCCAGGCACCGCCAACGCGGTCGCGGACCGTGGACGGTGTGATGGCAAGCACCCTTGGCTTGACGTGGCAATACCACTAGTTGGTGATTCGTGAAGCGTCGCGATTTTGATTCGGCGAATTCCCCGGGACGGCGACTACTGGGATGCCGGCAAGCTCTGGATCGACGCGCAGTGCGCCGCCAGGAAGACGCCGCCGAACTGAGCGTTACAGCTGGAAGGCGCGGCCCTCATGGTCGAATAGGCAGCGCATACTGGTTGGCGAGGGTCTGGATAGGAGTGCCGCGTGACTGAGCACCCGAATGCCACGCGCATGCGTCGCCCGTACGAGTTGGGCGGCAGCGGAGATACCGACTGGGCGGCGGAAGCCCTCGCAGATGACATCGTGTGGCATGTGCCCGGACGTGGTGAAAACGCAGGCGAACACCGAGGCAAGGATGAAGTCCTCGCGTTTTTCCGTCGGGTGATCCCGGGCCTCGAGTCGTTCAATATCGTGGTTCACGATGTCCTTGCTACCGACGACCACGCCGTCGCCCTGGTCCGCTACGACCACCGACGCGACGGGCGCACGTTTTCGCAGCTCGGCGCCGAGGTTTGCCACTTCGATGAGGGCGGCAAGGTATCCGCTTTCTGGGCGCTCATCGACGACACCGCCGCCTTCGATGAGTTCTTTGCCTAACGCGCCCCCACCGGGTCCACGATCGACGCCCGTCTTGCTAAGGCCTTTCAATTCCGCACGCGTCCCTAACGAGGAACCTGCGCCGGCGTTGTCACGATCAGGAGCCCCGGGGGGCGCCAGCATTTCGACCCCCCGGCGGGTGCAGGCGTGGGGCTCCCCAACTCCCTACCATGCCCGAGTGACCCGCCGAGCGTCAGAACGCGAGGTCCGGGTCATCGCGGAGTTCGACGAGCTTCGCGCAGGCGCAACGATGGCATGACAGCCGCCACTGCCTCGGAGCTCCCTTGCGCGCCCGCTGAGGTGGCGGAGATCATCCGTTCGCCGCAGAGTCGAGGCCCAGAACCAAAGGACCGACGCTGGTGGCAAGCAGCCTACGTCGATCTCACGGCCATCCTACCTGACGAACGAGCCGATCAGATCGGCGGTTACAGGTCCCTCCGTAGGGCAATGCGGCAACGCGGCGCTCGCGTACGGCGTCTCCGTGACCTGCCGATCAGCAGGAGATCTGGCACCTCGGCCAGGTCGCGTCGAATGAGCTGGGATCGCGGCGCGCCAGTCTAGCGGCGGGCTCGACTGTTCGAGCATGCGGGCCCGAGACGAGTTCAGTTCGGCGGACGCTTCCTGGCCGCGCACTGGGCGTCGATCCAGAGCTTGCCGGCGTCCCAGTAGTCGCCATCGCGCGCGAGTCCGCGGAGGGTTGCCTCCGTGTCCCACGCCTCGCACCACCGATCGGCGAGGTCGGGGTCCATGCCGGCGTCGGTGAGCAGGCGGTTGCGGATGGCGGCGCGCCGGGCCTGGTGGATGCGCGCTGGATCGGCGCGACGGGTCATGCTAGTGCTGGACCATCAGGGCGAGCCGTCCCGTAGTCCCTGGATGCCGCGATGATCGCCGCGACGGCCACGAGGATCACCCCGAGCTCGCCCGCCAGCCAGGAACCGGGAAACAAGGACTGGCCGACCACGGTCGGCAGGTTGATCACGAGGAGCAGGACGATGAGTGCCACGGGCAGCAGTCCCGCGCGCATGAGGAGCGAGTGACCACGCGTCGCGCGCCAGGTCCATAGCACGGTCGCGGAAGCCAGCAGGACCGTGCCAACCAGGAACATGAGACCGACGGCGCCCTCGAACATGTTGGTGCCGCCGTTCTCCCAGATCAACAGGACCTTCACGATCCAGAACAGCCCGCCGGCGAAGGCGAGAATCCTTGTGAGCCTGTCGAGCCAGACACGGGCGGGCGCACGCATGCGATCGAGTATGCCCGATTCATCCGACCAGATCGTGCATGGCAACGGGTCACGGTTGTCCGCATGCAGTCGCCAGGAGACTGGTAACCAGGGAATCCGGGTGGTGCACGATGAATTCGGCGCCCCGGGGCTGGATTCGACTCTCGCGCTGAGCGTGGATCCGGCCCTGGCTCGCGACGGTGGCTCGAGTTCGTCCGTAAGAGTCCCTACACGCGGTTATGCGCCTCCCGCGCCGCTCGGGCCGACAGGCGATGCGTTCATGGTCCTCGGCCGTTGACTCGATAGAATGGCTGCCCAGTTCTGACCTCGTATCTACGAACATGGAGGCGTCCACATGCTCTCCCAGCCGTCGATCCATGCAAGCCTGCCGGCATCCAACCTGGCGCGGGCCAAGGCATGGTATGCAGAGAAGCTTACGTTTGCCCCTTCACGAGAAGATGACGGGATTCTCCTGTACGCCTCCGGACCGACGATCTTCACGATCTACGAGACTTCGTCAGCCGGTACCGCTCGGAACACGGCAGCGATCTGGGTCGTTGAGGATCTCGATCGCGAGATGGCCGAGCTGCGCGGCCGAGGCGTCGTCTTCGAGGATTATGATTTCGGCGATTTCAGAACGGTCAACGGTGTCGCTGCCGATCCAGAAAGCGGTTCGAAGGCGGCATGGTTCCTGGACTCCGAGGGCAATACCCTTGGCCTGAGCCAGTGGCCGACGTCGTGGGGCTGAGCCTACATCCGCATCTGACGCGGCGGCTCGGCTGACCAGCCGAAGCCGGATCGCGCGTCCGCCTGCAGAGTGCGGAGTCCCTGCAACAACCTGAATGTCGTGCCCGCCTTCCCGGACGCCTCGCACGAGGACGTTCATCCGCGCGGGCAGGACGACGCAGATTGAGACGGCCCGTTGTACGCATACAGTCGTCAGGAGACTGGTAACGAGCGATTCCGGCTGGTATCAGTGAATCCGGCCCGCCGGGGCTGGATTCGACCTCGCGCTGAGCGTCGACCTGGGGCTGTGGTCCGCCCGGGTGCCTGAACGTCGTCCGTAAGAGTCCGAACAGGCGGTCATGCGTATCGCGCGCCGCCGGGTCACGTGCCGCTCGGATCGCTCGCCGCCGGGCCTGCGCCCGCGGTCCGCGGCGGTCCAAGGGTTTACATTTCTGGTGTGAGCTGGACGTACGTGCTCCGGTCACGCGAGATCGACCTGTTCCGCGGCTGCGCGCGCCAGTGGGACCTTGGGGCATTGACCCGGCATGGGCTCGTGCCGCGCGTTCGAGCGTCCGTATTCGATCTTGAGGCGGCGGTCCGGATGGGACTGGCCGTGTACTACCTGCCCGCGATGGATGACTGGAGCCGCCAGATCGTCCGACCGCTGGCGATCAAGGGCTTCAACCGGGCCATGTCCGAGCAGGCCTCGGCGTACGAGATGGCCCGACCGCTGACCGCCGAGCAGGCCGGCGACTGGCAGCGCCATCGGCGGCTGGGCGAGGCACTGCTGGCGCGCTACTTCGATTGGGCCGATGCAGCCGACGACTTCGATGCGCTCTTCTCGGATGAGCTGGTCTGGTCGCCGATGCCCGATCCGGACGAGCCCGAGCGGGACATCGGCACGCCCGACAACCGCCCCATCCGCTTCGCCGCTCGATTCGACCAGCTCATCAGCGACACGAACGATGAGCACTGGGTCGTCGATCATCGCGTCGCGTGGGACCGGTTCGCCCCCGACGAGGCCCTCCTGGACGACGACGAGCAACAGCGCGTCATCTGGGCCCTCCAGGTCGCCTATCCGCAGCTGCTCATCGCCGGCACGGTCTATAACGAGCTGCTCGTCCAGCCCGACGATCCGGATCGCTTTGCGGCAGGCGCGCCTGGAGCCGTCGGGGCGCACGCCAACGCCCTCGAGACACGCGACATGTCGCGGGTCCGGCATCCGTCGGCGATGGCCGCGCGCTTGCCGGTGTCGCCCGACGCCGATCGCCTCGCCCGAAACGCGGTAGACCAGGACCGGATCGCGTGGCGCGGCGGAACCGAACACGTGCGCCGCTCGATCGTCCGGCAGGCCCAGCCCGGGATCGTGGCGGCCGGCCGTCGGGTGGCCAGCGACGTGCGGGCGATGGTCGATCCGGAGGTGTCCGTCGCCCCGTCGCCGTCGCCGGAACGCTGTCCGACGTGCCCGTTCCTGGCGCCATGCACGGCGATGTTCGAGAACCGCGACGCCGACCTCATCCTGTTGACCGACTATCGGCAACGCGGCGATGAGGAGCTCGAGGACGCCGGCATGCGCCGCTCGGACGAGCGCCGCGCCCTGGAGGGCCCCCGAATCGCGAGCCAGCAGCACGCCAACTTCCGCTGGAGCTGAGCGACGACTTTCCCAGGGATGACCTGGATTCGTCGCGCTGGCCGTCATGACGATCCGGTTCTATTTCCGGGTACAGGCGACCCTGCAGGTCCTCTTCCCCACGCCCCGGGACGACACGGGAGCCGCCTCAGCTTGGTTGATTGTCGATCTGGGCGCGCTGCAGGCGACCGCTGAAGTCGACATAGATCGACTTCCACTCGGTGAACGTGTCGAGCGCGGCGTGGCCGGCCTCGCGATGGCCGTTGCCGGTCTCCTTCCAGCCGCCAAACGGCAGGTGCGTTTCGGCACCGGTCGTGCCCGCATTGACGTACACGATCCCGGTCTCGAAGTCGCGCATGGCCCGGAAGGCCACATTCACGTCGCGCGTGAAGATGCTCGAAGACAGGCCATAGCGGGTCTGGTTGAGGGCGGTCACCGCCTCCACGTAGTCGGCCACCGGGATGACCGACAGGACGGGCCCGAAAATCTCCTCCTGGCCGATTCGATCCATCGGGTGGACCCCAGCAAAGATCGTCGGCTCGAAGAAGTGGCCGTGGGCGAGGTCCCCGTCGATGGCGTGGGCGCCGCCGGTGACGAGCTCGGCCTCGGCACGCCCGATGTCGACGTACGACGCCACCTTCTTCACGGCGGCGGCGTTGATCAGCGGCCCGACGTCGGTCGTCTCGTCGAGTCCTGGTCCAAGGCGCAATTGGCGCGTGCGCGACTCGAGGCGTTGAAGCAGCGGTTCGACGACGCCACGCTCCACGATCACGCGCGAACACGCCGTGCAGCGCTGCCCGGTCGTCCCGAAGGCGCTCCACAGGATGCCGTCTGTGGCGAGGTCAAGGTCCGCGTCGGCGAGGACGACAACGCCGTTCTTGCCGCCCAGCTCCAGGGAGAGTCGCTTCAGCAGGCGCCCGGCCCTCTCGGCGATCTGGCGGCCGGTGGTCGCGCTGCCGGTGAACGAGATGACGCTGACGTCCGGGTTGGCGACGATCGAATCGCCGACCTCGCCACCGCTCCCGGTCACAAGGTTGACCACACCGGGCGGGAAGCCGGCCTCGGCCATCAGTTCGACAAGCAGCGTGGCGCAGTGGGGCGTGTCGCTGGATGGTTTGAAGATGACCACGTTGCCGGCGACCAGGGCGGGCATCATCTTCCAGCACGGGATCGCCATCGGGAAATTCCAGGGGGTGATGATCCCGGCGATCCCGATCGGCTGGCGGATGCTCATCGCCCACTTGTCGGGAAGCTCGGACGGGACCGTGTCGCCGAACATCCGTCGGCCCTCGCCGGCCATCAGGTAGGCGATGTCGATCCCCTCCTGGACGTCGCCGCGCGCCTCCGACAGGACCTTGCCCATCTCCCGTGTCATTGCGCGGGCGAGGCGGTCCTTGTGCTGGGCCATGAGCGCCCCGAAGGCGTACAGGATCTCGCCGCGCCTGGGCGCCGGGGTGCGCTGCCACCTCGGCAGCGCGGCCCCGGCCGATCGGACAGCCATCGCGACGTCGGCCGCGGTGCCCTGCTGGAAGCGACCGATCAGGTCACGCGAGTCGGCCGGATTGCGGCTCTCGAACGTGCCACCTGAGGTCGATGTGCACCACTCCCCGGCGATGAAGTGACAGAAGTCGGGGATGGCCGACGGTTGGTCGGACGGCGCGCGGACCTGCGTGTCAGTCATCGGTCATCGGTCATCGGTTGGAGTGTAGCCCCGTCCAGATCCCGCTTCCCGGCGGCTCAGCCGGGTATCGCCAGGCGGTCCCCGACCGGTCGGTCGTTGCGGATGGCCCAGGGCTGGAGGATCGCGTAGGCGGCGTCGAGGAACGGGGTCGGGACGCTCTGCTCACGACCGAGCCGGACGACCGCCCCCTGGAGTGCCTCGACCTCCATGCGGTGCCCGGTCACGAGGTCGTGATACAGCGACGCCGTGGCATCGTCGGCCTGGCCCAGGAGGCGCTGCAGCTGGCGCTCGACGAGGTCGTCGCCGAGGACGACGCCGATCGCCCGGCCGACCGCCCGGACCTCGGTCATCATCGCGCGGAGCATCGCCACGGCCGCTGGGGCGCGCCGGATGTCGCCGATCGGGAGGCGGGTAGTGGCGGAGATGGCGGCGAAGGCGGCCAGGAGCGTGTACTTCTCCCACTTGGCGACCCGGACGTCGTTCGCCGCCTCAGCCGGCAGACCGGCCACGGCGGCGACGTCGAGGATGGCCTGGACCCGGTCAGACGGCGGCCCGCCATCCCACTCACCGAAGACGATCGCGCGCGGGCCGGAGACGCTGACCACGCCGGGCTCGCGGATCGCGGCGAGGATGTAGGCGGCGCCGCCGAGGACGTGCGGCCAGCCGATCGCCGCCGCGATTCGGTCCTCGTTGTCGATCCCATTCTGGAGCGACACGACCGCGGTCTGGGCGTGGAGAAGCGGGCCGAGCCGAGCCGCCGCCTCTTCCGTGTCGTAGGACTTCACGCAGAAGAGGACGACATCGACCGGACCGATCTCGACCGGATCGTCGGTCGCGGGCAGCCGCCGGTTCGACGTCTCCTCCGGTGTGACGATGGTCAGGCCGTTCGATCGCATGGCGTCGAGATGACGACCCCGGGCGATCAGCTGGACGTCCGCGCCACCGTCGGCCAGGCGGGCTCCGTAATACGCGCCGATCCCGCCCGCCCCGAAGACCGCGCCCCGCATCGTCGGCGCCGTTCTGTCCGTTGGACTCAGACCCGCTCGAACGCCGCCGCGACGGAGCCGCCGCCGCCCAGGCACAGCGTCGCGAGCCCGTAGCGGCCCTCGCGGCGGCGCAGCTCGTGCAGGAGCGTGGCCACGATCCGCGCGCCGGACGCCCCGATCGGGTGACCCAGGGCGATCGCCCCGCCGTTGACGTTGACCCGCTCCCAGTCGAAGCCCAGGTCGCGCCCGTCGGCCAGGGTCTGGGCGGCGAACGCCTCGTTGATCTCGATCAGATCGAACGCCTCGATCGGGAGCTCGATCCGATCCAGGAGCCGGCGGACGCCCACCAGCGGGGCGAGGAAGAGCCACTTTGGCGCCACCTCGGCCTGGGCATACCCGACGATCCGGGCCAGTGGCTTGAGGCCCAGGCGCTCCACGGCCCGCTCGCTCGCCACGACTGTCGCTGCCGCGCCGTCCGTTATGCCCGGTGCGTTGCCGGCCGTGATCGTGCCTTCCGTGGCGTCGCCGCGATCCTCGCCGTCCGGCAGCGCGAAGACCGGCTTCAGCCGCGCCAGGGCCTCGGCGGTCGAGTCGCGTCTGGGGGCCTCATCGGTGGTCACGAGCGTCTCGCGGCCCTTGGCGTCGCGCACGGTGACCGGGGTGGTCTCGGCCTCGAAGTGCCCGGCGTCGATCGCGGCGATCGCCTTCTGGTGGCTGGCGAGGGCAAAGGCATCCTGGTCCGCCCGGCTCACGCCGTTCCTGATGGCGACGCGCTCGGCATGGGTGCCCATATGGCAGTGCTCGAATGCGCACATCAGGCCGTCGTTGACGGTGGCGTCGATAAGCTCGGCGTGGCCGAGGCGGTAGCCGAAGCGGGCGCCCGGCAGCAGGTACGGCGCGCCGTTCATCGACTCCATCCCGCCCGCGATGACGACCTCCGCGTCGCCGGCTCGAATTTCCGCGGCGGCCAGCATGATCGCCTTGAGGCCGGAACCGCAGACCCGGTTGATCGTCGTGGCACTGGTCGTGTCCGGCAGGCCGGCGCGCAGGGCTGCCTGGCGAGCCGGGGCCTGGCCGGCACCAGCCTGGAGGACCTGGCCCATCAGGACCTCGTCAACCGGGGTGCCGTCGGGCAGGCCCGCCCGTTCGATTGCCGCGCGGATGGCGACACCGCCGAGCTCAACGGCAGGGACTCCGGCCAGGCCACCGCCGAACTTGCCGATCGGCGTTCGGGCAGCGCTGACGACGTAGACGTTGCCGTTCTGGCCGGGGGATTGATTCATGGTCCGAATCTACACCGGGCGGCGCGGGTGGTCCGGCGGGCCGGGCGCGGCCGGTCCGAGGGCGGCCGGTCCGAGCGCGGCGGGCCGGGCGGGGCGGCCGGGCCGGGCGGGCGCGGCCCCGCTTCTTTCCTGCCATGGGTCCACGACGTGAGCGTTCGGCTCGATCGCAGCGCTCCTGGCAGCCAATCGGCCTGCGCACGCCCGTTCTGTGAGCGTGGGATCGAGGCGCCGAGGCTCAATGGACCGATCGCGAGCGTCGTTCGAGCCCCCGAAACCAGCCCAAGGGTGCACCTGGTGGACCGGTGGCAGGATCAGGGCCTGGCGCCGGGGCCGAGACAGGCGGCCAGGTGCACCGTAGATAAGCGCCCCTGGCGACACTGCGTGAATGGACGACCAACGTGTCGGTGCTGCGCTGCGCGCGATCCGGGTGCGAAAGCGCTGGCGGCAGAAGGATCTAGCTGCCAAGGCCAGGGTCTCGCGCACGATGATCGGTCGGATCGAGCACGGCCGCCTGACAGGTCTGCCGCTCGGGTTGATTCGGCGAGTTGCCCATGCGCTGGATGCCCGGCTTGACGTGGTTGTCAGATGGCAGGGTGGCGATCTCGGCAGGCTGATCAACGTCCGGCATTCGGCAATGCACGAGGCCATGGCTCGGATGTTTCGCTCGCTCGACGGTTGGACGGCCGAGCCGGAGGTGTCGTTTTCGATCTACGGCGAGCGCGGCGTGATTGACATCGTTGCGTGGCATTCGACATATCGGTCGCTCGTGGTCATCGAATTGAAGACAGAGCTAGTCGAGATCACCGAACTGATGGGATCCCTGGATCGGAAGCGGCGACTGGCGGCGGCGATCGCGAACGACCGAGGCTGGGACCCGATGGCAACGTCGGCCTGGGTCGTCCTCGCGGAGAGTCGAACGAATCGGCGAGCGGTGTCCGGCCACGAGACAGTCCTTCGAGCCAAGTTCCCGGCCGACGGGCGCACGATGCGTGGCTGGCTACGCCGACCTCGCGGCAGAGTCGATGCGCTTAGTTTCCTGCCATCGGTCCATACGGAGCGCCTTGGGCGCGATCTGGGGCCCGTGCGACGGGTCTCCCGGACGCGACCCACCCAGCGCTGAGCGTGAATTCGTACCCGTAGGGACTTCGATTCGTCGGCGGGCTCTCTTCGGTTCGCCGGGACCCGCCGAAGGTCCACGTCGTGGACGGATGGCAGGAATGCCGCCCGTTGCGGCGCGATCGTGAGCGGCTCGCCCTCGGGCGCCCGCGGCGCGCGGCCGGCGGGTCCGCGGTGCCCCGCCCGGCCAGATGTGTGTCAGCCGATGAGGCCCCGTAGCAGCTCGTCGGCCACGATCAGGCGGTGGATCTGATTGGTGCCCTCATAGATCTGGGCGCCCTTGGCGTCGCGCATCAGCCGGTCGATCCCGGTCTCGCGCGAGTAGCCGCTGGCCCCGAACAGCTGGACCGCGTCCGTCGCCACCCGCATGGCGGCATCCGAGGCCGTCCACTTGGCGATCGACGAGACCTCGGTGAGGGGCTCGCCGCGATCCTTGGCCCGGGCCGCTTCCCGGGTCACGGCACGGGCCGCTGCCACCTCGCGGGCCATCTCAGCCAGCATGAAGCGCAGGCCCTGCTGTTCCACCAGCGGAGCCCCGAACGCCCGGCGCTCGGTGAGATAACGTGCCGACGCCTCCAGTCCGGCCCGAGCGATCCCGACACACGCTGCGGCGATCGAGATGCGGCCTTCGCCAAGCGCGGACAGGGCGATCCGGTAGCCCTCTCCTTCCGCGCCCAGGCGGTTAGCGACCGGTATCTCTGCGCCATCGAAGACGAGCTCCGAAGCCGGACAGGCCCGGATCCCCATCTTTCGCTCATGCGCCCCGAATCGGAAGCCGGGCGTGCCCTTCTCGACCAGGAAGGCGCTGATACCCCTGGCGCCCAGGGCGGGGTCGAGCGAGGCGAAGACGAGGTAGCGCTCCGCCTCCGGGGCGTTCGAGATCCAGATCTTGGTGCCGGTCAACCGGTATCCATCGGGCGAATCGGCCGGGCCCACTCGCTCCGCTCGCATCCGGATCGCCCCCGCATCGCTGCCGGCATGCGGCTCGGTCAGGGCGAACGCACCCATTGCCTGGCCGCCGACCATCGCCGGCAGCCAGCGTGCTTGCTGCTCCGGCGTCCCCCACGTCACGACCGGATATTGCGACAGGAGATGGACCGAGAGCGACACGGCCATGGACATGTCAACCGCGCCGAGCTCCTCCATGACCAGGGTCCAGCCGAGGTACGAAAAGCCCGCCCCGCCGACCGACTCGGGGAGCGGCGCCGCGGTTAGCCCAAGCTCGCCCATCTTGGCAAAGAGCGAGCGGTCGTAGCGCTCGGCCTCATCGCGCTCGATCGCGGTTGGCGCCAGCTCGCGGGTGGCGAACTCCCGCGCCGTCGCCTGGAGCAGCCCCTCCTCCGGCGTGAGGTCGCCGGTCATCCTGGCCGCCCCGCCCCCGGCGGCCCCGGCGGCACCGCCGCCCCTTCCGTCGGTCCCTGGCGTGGATACGCATGGAAACCCTGCCCCGTCTTCTGGCCGAGATGCCCGGCCTCAACCAGTTCCACCAGTACCTGAGGTGGCGCGAACTGCTCCCCGCCCAGCCCCTCGGCCAGGACGCGCATCACGCCGAGGCAGATATCCAGCCCGATGAAGTCGGCCAGCTCGAGCGGGCCCATCGGGTGGTTCAGCCCAATCCGGGCGCCGGTGTCGATGTCTTCTGCCGTCCCGAGGCCACCCTCGAACGCGCGCATCGCCTCGGCCAGGAACGGCATCAGGATCCGGTTGACGATGAACCCGGGCCGGTCGGCCGATACGATGACCCGCTTGTCGAGCCGCTCGGCGAGCGCCCGGATCGCGGACTCGGTGGCGTTGGTGGTGGCTGGCCCGCGGATCAGCTCGATCAGGGGCATGACCGGCACGGGACTGAAGAAGTGCATCCCGACGAAGCGCTCGCGGCGGGCCGGCGAGACCGCCGCGGCCAGCCGGCCGATCGAAATGGAGCTCGTGTTCGAGGCGAAGATGGCGCCCGGCGGGGCCAGCCGATCGAGCGTTCCCCACAGCGCCGACTTGACTTCGAGGTCCTCGAAGACGGCCTCGATCACGAGGTCCGTGTCGCGAGCGGCCGCCTCGTCGTGGGTCGGCGTGATCCGGGCAAGGGTGGCGTCCCGGTCGGCGGTTTCGAGCCGTCCCTTGGCGACTGCGCGATCGAGGTTGGCCGCGATCCGGTCGCGACCGGCCTGCGCCCTCCCCAGATCCGGTTCTTACAGGGCCACGGTGATGCCGATCGCCGCATGGACCTGCGCGATCCCATGGCCCATCAGCCCGGCCCCGGCGACGAAGGCTCGCTCGATCGTCATCGCGATGCCAGCCTAGCGTGTCACGCGGCTGCCGGACGGCGCAGCGACGCCTGGTACGCGATCAGGGCGGCGCTGCCCAGCGCGGCGATCGCGGCCGACACGAGGAACGTCGGTCCGGCACCCGTGCGTTCGGCGATGATCCCGAGCATCACCGGCGCGACGCCGAAGGCGATGTCGAGGAAGACCGTGGCGGTCCCGACCACGGTGCCACGCTCCTCCGGGGGCACGCGCGAGACGACCAGCGAGAGGAGGGCCGGCATCGTGAACGCGATGCCCGTCGCGAAGACCGCGGTCCCCGCGATGAGGCCGGCCGGCGTGGCGACGAGGCCGATCAGCGCAAGGCCGACGGCCGACAGGGCGAGGGCCACGCTCGACAGGCGGGCGGCGCCGAGCCGATCGGGCAGCCGGGCGCCGACAATCCGGAGCCCAACCACCACCAGCGCGTAGACCAGCAGCGGGAGGCTGGCGCCGGTCAGGCCGATCGACTGGGCGTGACCGGGCAGGAAGGCAAAGAACCCGGCCATCCCCCACACGCCGGCCAGCATGATCAGGCCGGGGAAGATGCCGGCGGGATGAATCAGGGGCGGACGCCGGCGGGGCGTCTCGTGCGAGACGACCATCGGCGCGGTCTCCGGCGTGAGGTATGCGAGGACAACGGCCAATCCGGCGATGGTCGCGGTCGCGATCCAGACCATGCCGTAGTCAGCCGCCCCGAGGATGGCCTCACCGATCAACGGGCCGATGGCGATCCCCAGGTAGAGCGACAGTGAGAGGAAGCTGAGGGCCTCGCCGCGGCGCTCCGGGGGCGCGAGATCGGCGGCCGCGGCAAAGGCCGCGACAAGGAAGAACCCCTCGCCTGCGCCCAGGATCGAGCGGGCCACGATCAGGACGGGGACATTCGCGGCAACGAGGTGCAGCAACATTCCGGCGACAGTCAGCAGTGCACCGACAATGAGGAGCGGCCGCCGCCCGAATCGATCCGACGACCAGCCCACGATCGGCCGGAGGAGCAGCGAGGCGATCGCGTACGACGCGAAGACGATCCCGATCTCGAAGGTACCGCCGGTCAGGCGCTCCTCGACGAACCGGGGCGTGATCGGCAGGAGCAGGCCGGCCGCCACGTAGAACGCGAGCGTGGCCGCTGCGAGGGCGACGAACGGCCGCGTGACCAGGCTCTGCCCGGCGACGGCCGGCGCAGGGTCCGGCGCGGTCGCTGGGGCATTCAACCGCTGTCGGCTCCGAGGATCGCCACAAGCCGGTCCGCGGCCGCATAGGGGTCGACCTTGTGCGCGGCCACCTCGCCGAGCAATGCTGCGGTGGCCGGCGCGTGGGCCGGATCGTGCAGACGCTCGCGGAGTCGGTCGGCAACGATGGCCCAGACCTGGGCCTCGGCGCGTGCCTGTCCGGAGGCGGACGACTCGCCCGCCTGCCCGGCCGCCCGGTGTCGATCCAATGCAGCGAGCAGCTCGGGCACGCCTTCGCCGGTCGAGGCGGTCGTGATGAGGACCTCGGGGCGTTTCGGTCGTGGGCGCGGCGAATCGACGTCTCGCGGCGCGGTCGCCACGAGCATCGCGCGCAACTGCGCGGCGGTCCGCTGGGCGCCCGGCTTGTCGCCCTTGTTGACGACGACGAGATCGGCGACCTCGAGGAGGCCCGCCTTGATCGCCTGGACCTCATCGCCCATCTCGGGCGCCTCGAGGACCACCGTTGTATCGGCGGTGGCCGCGACCTCCACCTCGGCCTGCCCGGTTCCCACCGTCTCGAGCAGGATCAGATCGAACCCGGCAGCGTCGAGCACGGCCGCCGCGGTGGTGGAGGTCGAAGCCAGCCCGCCAGCGTGACCGCGCGATGCCATCGAACGGATGAACACGCCATCGTCGGCGGCATAGGCCTGCATTCGGACGCGATCGCCGAGCAGCGCGCCGCCGGTGATCGGGCTCGATGGATCCACGGCCAGGACGGCGACCGTCCGCGCGGCCTGCCGGACCTCGGCGATCAGCGCAGCCACGAGGGTCGACTTGCCCGAGCCGGGCGGTCCGGTGATCCCGACCAGGTGCGCGCGACCGGCGTTCGGGTAGAGCCGGCGCATCGCCGCCTCCGCGACCGCCGTCCGGTTCTCGACCGCGGTGAGCAGCCGGGCCAGGGCGCGTCGGTTCCCGGCGATCGCGGCGTCCGCCAGCTCGACGGCCTCGGCCGCGGCGTCGGCCACTAGCCGCGGGGGCGCGCGTTCGCCCGCAGGTACGTCGCGACCTGGGCGATGGTGGTGCCCGGGCCGAAAACCTCGGCGACCCCGGCTTCGCGCAGCACCGGCACATCGATGTCAGGGATGATCCCGCCGACGGTCACGAGGACGTCGTCCATGCCTTTTTCGCGCAGCAGCTTCGTGATCCGCGGCACCAGGGTCATGTGCGCGCCGGACAGGATCGACAACCCGACGACATCGACGTCTTCCTGGAGGGCGGCCGTCGCGACCATCTCGGGCGTCTGACGCAGCCCCGTGTAGACGACCTCGAAGCCCTCGTCGCGCAGTCCGCGAGCGAGGACCTTGGCGCCCCGGTCGTGGCCATCCAGGCCGGGCTTGGCGATCAGCACCTTGAGCGGTCGGTCGGGCATGGACGGATTGTAGGCCCACGAGGCGGCCCGACGGTCACGCCGTGCGTGGTCCCCGATCAGGCGCCCGGTGCGGTGCGCTCGAGATGGGCGAAGAACTCGGCCCTGGTCCGGTCGCGGGTCCGGAACAGGCCGAGCACGGACGACGTGGTCATGATCGTGCCGGGCTTGCGGACCCCGCGCATGACTGCGCACAGGTGGGTCGCCTCGAGGACAACACCGACGCCCTGTGGCGCCAGGCGCTCCTGGAGAAACTCGGCGATCTGCTGGGTGAGTCGCTCCTGGACCTGCAGTCGACGGGCGTACATCTCGACGACTCGCGGAATCTTGGACAGGCCGATCACCCGTCCGCGCGGAATGTAGGCGACCGACGCGTTGCCGAAAAACGGCAGCAGATGGTGTTCGCACAGCGAGTAGAACGGGATGGCCTTGACCACCACCATCTCGCTGTAGGCGATGTCGAAGATGGCGCCATTGATGAGTCGCTCGGGGTCCACGTGGTAGCCGGCGGTCAACTCCGTGTACATCCGATGCACGCGCCCGGGAGTGCCGACCAGCCCCTGGCGGTCGGGATCCTCGCCGATCTCGGTCAGGATTTCACGAACGGCGGCCTCCACCCGGCCGTTGTCGGGCGGCTCCAGGCCGGAGCGCTCGTCGCCGCGCGATCCGGTGATGTCTTCGAGGTCGACGTCAGTCTCGCCGATCTCGGATTCGATCTCGTCCACGAGGCGGCGCACGTTGTCGGGCAAGTTCCGGGCGGTCATGCCCCCGATGGTACGGCCTCGCGTTCGTGGCCGCCCACCGATAGACTGGCGCCAATGGCCCACCCGCTCGTCGACCAGCTCCGGTTCGCTCGCTCCGAGTTCTGGCGTGGCCTCGAGGGGATTCCCGACCAGGATGCAGAGCGCAGGATGCTGCCGATCAACTCGATCGCCTGGATGGTCGGGCATCTAGGCTGGCAGGAACGGTTGTACTGGCTCCGTCGCGGCCAGGGCATCGACGGTCCGCCGGAGCTGGACCTCGTGGCGAGCGGCGCCCCGGCGACCTCCCCGGCCATGGCCGACATGCGCCGAATATGGGCGGATGTGGTCGCCGTCGCGGACCCATACCTGGACTCGCTCGGGCCACGCGACTTCGACAGCCACCTTCAGCGCGACGAGGGTCACGCCACCCGGACCCAGGGCACCCTGCTCCTGCGCATGGTCTACCACTACTGGAGCCACACCGGCGAGGCGTCGGCGGTTCGCCAGATGCTCGGCCATCTCGACCTGCCCGAGTTCGTCGGCGCTATCGAGGACGTCGCGCCCTACCGCGCCTGAATAGACGACCTGCCTTCAAAACGCCTCGTGCGGCGACTACGACCCAATCCCGCTGGCGACCGCGAGGATGGCCGCGCTCACCGCCTCCGGACGGTAGCGCATCAAGTTGTGACCGGCGTGCGGGAACGACGTGCTCTGGATGGCGCCGCGCCCGGCCGCGAACCGGGCGGCGGATGCATTGGCCAGGTCTCGAGCTCGGGAGCCTTCCTCGTCATCGGCGGCGGCTAGCGCAAGAATCGGAGCGGTGACCGTGGGCAGGGTCAGCAACGGCCTGTAGCTGAACATCGCCCGGACGCTCGCCTCGAGTGCGTGCGGCCGGGTTGTCGGAACGACCTTGCCGGCGTGGGTTGCGACGACTGTCGCCCGGGCCGCCCGCTCCTGGTCGGCATCCCAGCTGGCCGGATCGAAGCCGGCTCGATCGGCCAGGAAGGCGGTCATCGAGCGCATCACCTCCGGCGGCTCGTCCATGCCGCGCAGGAATTCGTCGACCTCCATCCCGCTCGCAGCCTCTAGCGCCTG
This sequence comes from Candidatus Limnocylindrales bacterium, assembly GCA_046708025.1. GTDB lineage: Bacteria > Chloroflexota > Limnocylindria > Limnocylindrales > CSP1-4 > SPCO01. Next base: position 8,359 of record JBKKDW010000020.1, on the reverse strand, counting down.
CCAACCGCCGTCGACCAGGACCAGCCCGGCACAGCGCTCGCCTAGCTCGACGGCCGCCCAGGCGGCGACGACCGCCCCGAAGCCATGCCCGGCCAGGATCAGCCGATCGACGGGGCTCGACAGCAGACCTGCGCCCTCGGCGACGGCGATCACGTCCGTGGCCAGGGTATCCGCGTCGTAGCCCTCGGTCGGCGCATCGGACAGGCCGTGGCCGCGCAGATCCATGGCCACGACGCGTCGAGCGGTTCGCAGCCGGCGGGCCACGGGTGCCCACGACCAGGCTGTATTCGACAGGCCGTGGATCAGCAGGATGGCGGGCCGGGCAGTTGACGGTGTCCGGGCCCCCCAATCCAGGAAGTGGACTCGGTCGCCCGGCGAGACCTCGACCACGAAGCCGGCCGGCTCGCCGTCGGCATCGGCGTCGGCGTCGGGCCTCGGCACGCTCGTCATCACCCGTAGGATACGGTCCTCATGGTCAAGCGCCGCCGCGGCGCCCGCAGCGCCGGCGCCCACCGTCGACTCAGCCGCCACCGCCCGTTCGAGGCCCTGGTCGAGCTCGCCCTCGCCTCGATTCCCGAACCGTTCTCGAGCGCACTCGACGAGGTTGCCATCGTCATCGACGACGAGCCGACGGCCGATCAGCGGCGCGAGAACCAGATCGAGGACGACGACACACTGTACGGCCTGTACGAGGGCGTCCCGCGCACGGAGTGGGGCGCCGACTGGGCGGCGATGCCGAACCGGATCACGCTCTTCCGGCTGCCGCTCGAGGCGGACTTCGCAGATCCGGACGAACTCGCCGACGAGGTCTGGGCGACCGTGGTTCACGAGCTCGCCCATCACCTGGGCATCGACGATGCGCGCCTCGAGGAGCTCGGGATCGACTGACTACGCCGCGTTGGTGGCGCCGGGCAGGGTTGCCGCCACCGACAGAAGTTCGCCGAGGCGATCCGACTCGATATTTCCGCCGGAAAGCACGACGGCGACGCGCTCACCGTTGTTGATCGGCACCCGTCCGGCCAGCAGCGCGGCCAGCGCAGCCGCCCCGGCCGGCTCGAGCACCTGCTTGAGGCGATCGACCGCGAAGCGCATGCCGGCCAGGATTGTCGGATCGTCGAGCAGGATGACGGCGTCCAGGTAATGCTGGGCCATGGCCAGCGTCCAGGCACCGGCGAACGGCGCGCCGAGCCCATCGGCGACGCTTTCCGGCTGGATCCGCACGATCTCGTTGCGCTCGAGGGCGAGGCTCAGGGCGTTGGAGCGCACCGGCTCGACACCGTAGACGCGGATCCCCGGGCGCTGCTCCTTCAGCGCACCCGCGACGCCGGCGATCAGCCCGCCACCCCCGACGCCGACCACGACCACGTCGAGGTCCGGCACGTCCTCGAGCAGCTCGAACCCGATCGATCCGTGCCCGGCGATAACCGACGGGTCGTCGAACGGGTGGACGAAGCGCAGGCGATCCTCGTCGCGGATCCGTTCCATCTCGGCGAAGGCCTCTCCAACGTGCGCGCCATGGAGAACAACGCGAGCGCCGTAACCGACGCAGGCCTGTACCTTGGTGTGGACCGCCCCGACGGGCATGACTACGGTGACCGCCACCCCCGCCGTGCGCCCGGCCCATGCGTAGGCCTGGCCCGCGTTGCCGGCTGAGGACGTGATGACGCCTCGCGAGCGCTCGTTGTCGCTGAGGGTCGCGATCCGGTTGGTCGCACCGCGTGGCTTGAACGAGCCGGTCTTCTGGAGGTGCTCCGCCTTGAGATAGAGCCGATCTTCGCCCAGCCTCGCGCCCATGGCGGCGGTGATCCAGCCGGCGGCCGTCGTCGAGCTCAGCAGCGGCGTCCGATGAACGCGGCCCGCGATGCGCTCGCGCGCCGCGACCATGTCGGCCAGGGGCACAATGTGGTCGAGGGTTTCGGGCATGGCGGCGAGTATCGCACGGGGTTGTGGCCCACAAATGCGTCGTCGGGTGGGCACGTAATTGCGTACTTGCGCAACAAGTGCTATCGTCGCCCGGATGTTGGAACAGTTCACGACGCGTCGGACGGTTTCGCCCGAAGCCGAGCGACAGCGCTATGCCGCGGTCGGCCGGGCGCTGGCCGATCCGAAGCGCCTGTGCGTCCTCGAGTCACTCGCATCCGGCGAGCTATCGGTGGGCGATCTCAGTTCGCTGGTCGGCTGCCACGTGCCCAACATGAGCCAGCATCTCGCGGTGCTGCGCAGCGCCGGCCTGGTGACGAGCCGACGCGAGGGCAGCACCATCTTCTATCGCCTCGCCGACTCACGGGTCCTCGAGGCGTACCGATTGATCCAGGATATCGCCCGCTAGGGCGCGGAAGGAAAGGGACAGATTCCCCATGGCGGAGATCAGGGTCGCGACCGACGCGAATTTCGAGGAGCTCGTCCTCAAGTCGGAGCGCCCGGTCGTGGTCGACTTCTGGGCAGCCTGGTGCGGCCCGTGCAAGATGGTCGCCCCCGAGATGGAGAAGCTGGCCGAGAAGTACGACGGCGTCGTTGACGTGGTCAAGGTGGATGTCGACGCCAACCCGGGACTGTCGCAGTCGTTCAACATCCTGAGCATCCCGGTCATCGCCTTCTTCCGGCCGGGCCAGCAGCCACAGGGCGTGGTCGGGTTCCGACCGCTGGAGCAGCTCGAGCAGACGTTCGGCCTGGCCGAATACGCGGCGGTCAAGGCGGACTGACCCGCTCAGCCGCCGGTGTGGCGCCGGTAGGCGGAGGCGAACCAGGCCCTTGCTCGATCGGCTCCGTGATCGTCGAGGACGGCGGGCCGGAAGAGCACCCAGCCGAGGCCCCGGTCTGACGGCAGCACGTCCGGCGTGCGCGCCGCGGCGGCCGCGACAGCCGGATCCAGGCGGAACTCGGCGGCGGTCCCGTCGGCGCCGAGCACGGCAAACGGTTGGCCCGCGCGCGACCACACCTCGCCACCGGACCCGTCGGCGGCATCCACGTCCGGGAGGCCAGCGGCTGCCTCGCCGAGAAGCTCGCGCAGGCTCACCCGCGAGCCGCCTCGAGTACCGCCTCGAGGTCCGCCCGATGCTCCTCGTAGTGCTCGGTCGTGTTCTCGGAGAAGAACCGCTGGTGGTCGGCATGCTTGAGCCAGCGGCTTTCGGGCACGACGGTCAGGTAGCCGCGCAGCTGGCCGGGCAGTGCCTCAAAGCGATCTCGAAGCTCGGTCATCGGGAGTGCGCCCCAGGTGGCCTCGATCTCGGCATTGACGACTTCGCCACCGCGGGCGTTCCAATCGGCCCTGATCTGTGCCCGCATCGGGCTCGTGTCGTTGACGGCCAGCTCGGTCGCCACGGACAAGGCGATCTGTTGCCATGCGAGCAGGTGGCCCATCAGACCCCGGCCCGACCAGCCATGCGCCTGGACAAGCGGGACGGCAAGCTGTTCGTCGGTCAGCGCGGCGAGCGCCTCGAACGGCGCCCACGCATCGCGCTCCTCCTCCAGGAACTCGAGCGAATCGAGATACATCGTGTCAGACCGCGACGGGCTCGCGGTACTCCCCGAACACCGCCCGCAGCACGGCACATTGCTCGCCGAGCGTCGCGTACGCGTCGGCGCACCGGATGAAGTGGGGCATCAGGTTGGTCTCGCTCGATTCGGGCCGCATAGCGGTTTCGCGAAGACCTCGCAGCGCCGCATCGACCGCTCCCGCGTCCCGCTCGCGACGCGTTCGCTCGAGCCGCTCCAGGTGGCGTTCGAGCGACCCGGGCGGGACGGCCAGCACCGGAACGGACGTGCGCTCCGCCTCGTCGACGTAGGCATTGATCCCAACCACTCGCCGATCGCCGGCATCGAACTCGAGCTGGTAACGATAGGCCGCGTCGGCAATCTCGCGCTGCGGGTAGCCCTCGGTGATCGCGGCGACCATGCCGCCGCGCCGATCGATCTCGTCGAGGTAGCGAAGCACGGCGACTTCGGTCTCATCGGTCAGCGCCTCGACGAACCAGGAGCCGCCCAACGGGTCGACGGTGGCGTCCACCCCGGACTCCTCGGCAATGATCTGCTGCTGGCGCAGCGCGAGCAGGGCCGCCTCTGCGGTGGGCACCGCGAGCGCCTCGTCATAGGCGTCGGTGTGGAGCGACTGGGTGCCGCCGAGCACCGCGGCGAGGGCCTGGAGGGCAACCCGGGTCAGGTTGTTGAGCGGCTGCTGGGGAGTCAGCGAAACGCCGGCTGTCTGGGTGTGGAAGCGCATCCAGGCCGAGCGCTCGTTTTCGGCCCCGTAGCGCTCGGTCATCAGCCGGTGCCAGATCCGGCGCGAGGCGCGGAACTTGGCGATCTCCTCGAAGAAGTCGCTGTGGCTGTTGAAGAAGAACGAGAGGCGCGGGGCGAAGTCGTCGATGGCCAGGCCTCGCGCAAGCGCGGCCTCGACGTAGGCCATCCCGTCGGCGATCGTGAAGGCCAGCTCCTGGATCGCTGTCGAGCCCGCTTCGCGGATGTGGTAGCCGCTGATCGACACGGTGTTCCACTTGGGCAACTCGCGCGTCCCGAACTCGATCGTATCGGTCACCAGGCGCATCGACGGCATCGGCGGGAAGAGGTATTCCTTCTGGGCCACGAACTCCTTGAGGATGTCGTTCTGGGTCGTGCCCTCCAGGTGCGAGCGCGGGACGCCAGCCCTCTCGGCCGCGACGATGTACATCGCCCAGATCGGGGCGGCCGGCGAATTGATCGTCATCGACGTGGAGATCCTCTCCAGGGGCAGGTCGGCGAGCAGTGCTTCCATGTCGGCGAGGCTCGACACGGCCACACCGCACGTCCCGAACTCGCCTTCGGCCTCGGGGTCATCCGTGTCGTAGCCGTAGAGGGTCGGCATGTCATAGGCGATCGACAGTCCGGTCTGGCCGGCGGCCAGCAGCTGTCGAAAGCGGGCGTTCGTATCCTCGGCCGCCCCGAACCCGGCGAACATGCGCATCGTCCAGAGCCGGCTTCGATAGCCGGTCGGGTGGATGCCCCGGGTGAACGGCGGTTCGCCGGGCAAGCCGATGTCGCGCAGCGGGTGAGCGACCCGTTCCGGCGACGACCACGGGCCGTAGAGCCGCTCGATGGTCGTGTCGCCGATGGTCGAGAAGCGGTCGCGCCGTTCGGGCGCCCTGGCCAGAGCGGGATCGAGCCGCTCCGCCTCCCAGGCGCGGCGACGAGCGGCCCACTCGCCCGATCGGTCAGTCATGTCGCCGACTCTAGCAGTCGTCGGCGCTGACGGCTCATCCCCACGTGGTCGCCTCCGCGCGCTCGCTCACGCACCTTGGGGTGCGCTCGCTCAGCGGTTGCCGAAGGCTTCGATCGCTTCCTTGATGCGCGGGTCGGGCAGGTCATTGGTGATGATGACGTTGACGAGGTCGGGTGCCGAGGCCGGCCACACGACGACCGTCTGGAGTCGATCGACGGTCCGGGTGTCAAGGCGGCGCCCGCCTCGTCCGGCGATCGTGGGCCGGCTTTCAGCGAGAACCTCGGTTCGGCGCGCCGTACGGGCGCTCTCCGCGTAGAAGTCGGCGAGCGCATCGACATCGAGACCCGGCGCACTGAACACGGCCAGGACCGCCGCCCGTTCGGCGCCGAAGCGCCACGTGCCGCCGGCGAAGCGGACTTCCGTGAAGCCGAGGCCGGCCAGCGACCCGAGGCTTGGCCCCGAGCAGTTCCGCCCGGAGTCGAGCGTCTCGGGCGGGACGTCCCGATAGGTGGGGGGGACGCGCGCTTCAAGTTCCGGATAGGCGCCCGGGGCGGTCCCATCCTGGGCGCAGGCGCCGGTCGGATCGAACGACGCGCCCGGCTCTGCGGTGCACGCAGCCAGGACAAGGGTCACGGCCAGCAGGTGCGCGCAGGCACGGATGAGTCTGGACACGTACTGAGCGTATCCGGAGCGGGTTGAGCCCGCGCCCAGGCTCGCATGGTGCGTTCAGGCACCTGGTACGGGCGTCCCGGTTCGGTGCGCCGGTGCGCCCGACCATCGCCCGCCCGACACCGGACGAGGGTGCCATTGCCTTCGGCCACGAGCGAGGCGTACTGTTCCGATCACGCCGACCCGCGATCGTACTGGGGCCACCTGGGGTGTCGGTCACGGAACTGGAGACGGACGCTCGTTCCCGAGGCACGTTCGGGACGACCGATCACGAAGCTGGTTCACGAGCCGAGTAACTGGACATCGGCCAACAGGCCCGGTGGATTGTCGGGGCGGCAGCGCTCATCGCTCGAACTTCATCCGCGTCAGGATCGCCCTCCATTTTCGGAGGGCGATGGCGCGTTCGGGCGGTCAGGCGGAGCGGCCCCGTCGGTCACTGCTCGGATGGGTTCGCCGCGCAACCCCGCGGAGATCGAGGTCGGCCTGGATGACGCGAGCGGCCGCCACCAGGTCCGGGTCATGGCTGACTGTACCGGCCAGCCAGTCGATGTATGACGGCTCGAAGGCCGCGATCTCCCCCAGCGCGTGGCCGTGGAATTTGCCGAATGCGATGATCGCCGCCTCGGCCTCATCGAGCAACGGAACCGGCGGTCGGCGGAAGTGGCGGAGTCGACCGCGAACGAGCGGTCCGGTTGGGGTCGACGCCCGGGGCGGCTCACGATGGACCGGGTCGTTGCGCAGCGGAGGCTGTCCCGGCAGCGTGGTTCGGCGCCCACTGTTGCCGACCGCCTGGTTTCGCGCCCGATACGTGCCGCTGGTATCCACCCGACCGGTGACCGGGCGAGTCGGTCGGGGCGGCGGCGGTCCACCACGACGCCGCTGGCCTCCGGCCTCGAATGGGGCACCGTCTGCGCCGGCCGCCTGGTCAGCGTCGCCGCGCCTGCCTGACCCGCGGGTCAGGGCCGCATAGGCATCGTTGATCTCGGCCATCCGTCGAGTTGCGGCACGCGATGCGGCCGGGTCGTCGCCGGTCAGGTCGGGGTGATTGGTCCGGGCGAGGCGCCGCCAGGCGGCCTTGATCAGCGCCGGCGAGGCTCCCGCCTCCACACCGAGCACGTCGCGCGCATCTCGTTTGACCATCGAATGAGTGTAGGACACTGGTGCAGCCGGTCGGGTCCTGAGCACCCGCACCGTCTCCGGGACCGCACTTGACAGTGTCGTCCCTGTGCCGTCCCCTACCTGTATGGGAATCATCCGCTGGGCAGGGCTCGCGGCCGCCGCGGCGGCGGCGCCGCTGGGACTCGCCTATCGATTCGCGCTCGTGTATCGCGTTCGGGCGGGCTACCCGCGCCAGAATCCGCCTCGCGTCATACCCTCGGACCTGGGTTTGCCGTTCGAAACCACGGTCGTCGAATCCGATGGGCTCGATCTGCCGGCCTGGTTCATCCCGGCGCGCGGCGGCCGGCCGGGTCCCGGCGTGGTCCTTGTCCATGGCTGGGAATCGGCTCGCGACCGGAACCTGCCGATGGCCGTCTTCCTGCACGCTGCAGGGTTCCACTGCCTGACCTTCGACGTTCGCGGTCACGGCAACAACACAGCCGAGATGCTGCCGCTGAGCGGCGGTGAATTCGGGAGCGACGCTGCGGCAGCGTTCCGGGCGTTGCTGGCGCGCCCCGAGGTCACCGTGGGGTCGATCGCCGGCCATTCGATGGGGGCGATCGGGGCCATCCTGGCCGCTGCGGCCGACCCGCGGGTGGCGGCCCTGGTGGCCAGCGCGGCGCCGGCCGATCCCTACCGGTTGACGCGCCAGACGTTCCGGCTTGCCCATCTCCCGATCCCGGACCCGATCGCGTATCCGCTGGCCTGGCTGACCACCCGGGTCTATCTCCGTCCGCGTCAGCACCGCGTCCCGGACATCAGCGCCTCGGCCGCCATCGCCCGCTACGCCGGCCCGGTGCTGCTCGCCCACGGCGACCAGGATGCCGTCGTGCCGGTCAGCCACCTGGTCCGGCTGGCCGATGCCGTGCAAAGGTCCAGGGCTGGAGACCCCAGCGCGGCGAAGCTCGAGACCCTGATCGTGGCCGGCGGGCAGCACTCATGGCTGTATGAGGACGCGGCCTATCGGCGGGCGGTCGCCCGAATGCTGACCGCCGCCTGCCGAGGCCCCCTCGATCCAGACGAGGCCGGCGAGATCGCCGCCGCGACTCCCTGCGAGCGGATCGCTGACGCTGAAACTACGTTCGCTGCGCTCGCCGAGGTTGCCGAACCCGCATCGGGGCCGGGACGGCTGACGGCCGAGCCATGAGCGATGCCGACCGATCGCCCGAGCACCTCGATCGGATCCGCTGGTAACGAGCGCCCGGCGAGGGCGGCGCGATGGCGCCCCTCAGCTCAGACCGCGTCCTCCTGGTCGAACCCCGTCGACCAGTCGATGTCGAGCGCGATCGAGCTGTCGGCGAGACTGGCGCCGGCCTCCGGTGCCGGCGCCCCGAGCTC
>JBKKDW010000019.1:0-2606 GCA_046708025.1 Candidatus Limnocylindrales bacterium | reverse complement strand
ACTCAGCACCGACGCGGAGCGGGTCCGCCTGCTGCCTCGCCACCACGCTCCGCCACGGGTCCGCGCGGCGCTCGAGGAGGCGGCCCGTCGACCGGGTCGACGGACGCGCGGGCGAACGCAGCTGCTCCTAGCCGCAGCCCTCCTCCTGGGGCTCCTGCTCGGGGCCGCTCCTCGTCGGATCGCGCTTGCAGCGGCCGGATGACCTGCTCCCCGCGTGGGCCGCGGCACCGGTGGGACCGGGCGTGGCCGGCGCGACACAGGGGCGCATGCAGGCCGTCGCCTGGGGCGAGCACGGGTTCATCGCCGTCGGCGCGTCGCCGCTCGGACCGGCCAGCTGGCGCTCCGCTGACGGCGAATCCTGGATCCGCGGCGACGACACCAGCCTGACGCCCGGGCTCAGCCTGACGGATGTCGTGCCGGTCGGCGGCGGTTACGCCGCCTTGGGGATCGCCGACGGCAGGACGACAGTCTGCGAGTCCCCGGACGGACGAAGCTGGAGCTGCAGTCAGCCGGCAGAGCTCGACGGCGCTGGCCGCGCGATCGCGTCCCATGACGGCGATCTCGTCCTGGTGGGCACCAGCATCTGGTACCGGCCCGGGACCGGCGCCTGGCGCGGAGCGGCGATCCGACAGAGCTCAACCGACGAGCTGAGAGCCGTCGGCTGGGCCGGTAGCGGATTCGTTGCCGTCGGCCTCGAGGTCTTCACCTCGCCCGACGGCCGAAGCTGGACGCTGGAACCATCGGTCAGCTTGGTCACGCCCGCCGCCCTGGCCGCAGGCGCCGGCCGACTGGTCGTCGTGGGCACAGCCGGTAATCGCCCTCAAGCCTGGGTCGGGAGGAGGGCGGGCGACCTCGCGGCGGCGCCTCCCCTGGCCGCCTCGGGCGCGATGTTCGGAGTGGTCTTCGTGAAGGGGAGATTCGCGGCCGTGGGCGACGGCTCGACGGGCGCGATGGCATGGACGTCGGCGGATGGGTGGATCTGGACGCACGCACTCGTCGCCGGCGAATCGGGCAGCCGCATGGTGGATGTTGCAACCGATGGCAACCAGGTCGTGGCCGTCGGGTCGCGTGGCACCGAGGCGGCCGCCTGGCGATACGGGGAGAGCAAATGAACGCGACTCGCGGAATTGCGCTAACCGGAGTTGCCATCACCCTGGTGGGCTGTGGCGTTGCGGCTCCCGGGACCAGCCCGGGGGGAACCAGCTGGAGCCGGCATGAAGGCATGGCCGCCATGCCTCACGTCATGGGCGTCGGGAGCGGAATCGTCGTCGGGTTCCGGGCCGACGGAAGCGGGCTTAAAGCGCTCCGGTCAACCGACGGCATCACGTGGACGGCGGTACCGGATATCGATCCCCTCGGCAAGGCCGGCGTGGTGGACATCGCCGCGCGGACGGGCGAAGGCCCCGGTTCCTTCGTCGCAGTCGGCTCCTGGACCGAAGAGGCCACTGGGCTCGGGCGGGCCGCGGCCTGGGTGAGCGACGGAACCACAGGTTGGAAGCGCGCCCCGGACGGGCCTGACCTCGGGAACTCCGGCGGCTCCGGCGGGAGCGGCATGTCCGCGGTCGCCTGGGGTCAGCAGATGTGGGTGGCCGGCGGCGTCGAGTGGAACGAGAGCACCGGCCAGGACGGCGTCATCTGGGCCTCGCCCGAGGGGTTCAACTGGAGTCGCGCCACGCTACCGGATGCGGGTCTTGGGATCATGGGCCTCGTGTCGGGCGGGCCAGGCTTCGTTGCCGTTGGCTCGAGCGAATCGGTTGAAGGCGACGCGATGCCGGGCGCCCATTCAGGTATCTGGACATCCGTCGACGGGACGATCTGGACACGCGTTCCGGACGGCCCGATCTTCGCCAATTCCACTATCAATGCCGTCGTCAGCGGAGGGCCGGGCCTCGTCGCGGTGGGCAGCACGCTCGACGCCATCGACGACCAGGGCGTTTTTGCCCCAGCGATCTGGACATCCACGGACGGGCTCACCTGGGCGAAGGAGGCGACGCCGACGGACCCGGTCCCTTGGACCGTGGTCGAGGGGACGCTCCAGGGTCGCATCATCTCCAACATCGTCGCCACGCCGGATGGTTTCGTCGCCGTTGGTACTGAGTTCGGGCTGACTCCAAAGAACCTCCACCGCGCCGCGGTCTGGACATCGCGCGATGGCCGGGCATGGTCCAGGGTGCCGCAAGACCCGGTATTCGATGGGGGCGAGGCCTCGAGCCTCTCGTTCGGGATGCGGGCGGTCTACCTCATCGGGGACCGGCTGATCGCGACCGGCTCAACGCCGGGCGGCCCGACCGCGTGGGCCAGCCCCCCGGAGCCCGGCACGCTGCCGGGGCAGGCGGAACCGGGAGCGACGCAGTCAGGGGGTCCCGCGGCCTCATCCGCACCGATGTCATTCGATCTGGGCGCCGCCGCCTTTCACGCAGACGCATGCACAGCGCTCCTCGAGCTGGAGCTGGCCCTCGGCAACGATGCGGGCGTGCGGGGCCCGGAGGCCAAAGCGCTGTTTGATGCCCTCGAGGCGCGGGATCCCGAGGCGATCCTCGCGGCAGTCGGACCGGTCCGCAATCACCTGGACATCGTTGCCGAGATCGTCGAAAACTGGCCTCGCT
>JBKKDW010000018.1:0-3013 GCA_046708025.1 Candidatus Limnocylindrales bacterium | reverse complement strand
CTCGAAGACACGCTCGAGATCGTCGGGCGGGATCCCTTCCCCGGTGTTCGAGATCGAAACCAGCAGGGCACCCGGACGACGTTCGGCGAGCACCGTGACGCTGCCGCCGCTGGGCGTGTAGCGCGCCGCGTTGGAGATGAGGTTGGCCAGCACCTGGGCGAGGTGATCCGGGTTGGCGTGCGCCGACAGGCGCTCGGGGAGATCCGCGACCACGGTCAGGCCGGCGCGATCCAGGGTCGGCTGGGCGAGCTCGAGGGCGGCTCGGATGGCTGCCGCGAGGTCTACCTCCTCGAGCCGTGGAGGCAAGGTCGAGGTATCCCCTTCAGCCAAAGCATCGAGCGACCGTGACAGCCTGACCAGCCGCTCGGCCTCGTCCAGGAGCGATTCGTAGGCCGCCCGGTCGGCCTCGATGACGCCATCGCGCAGCGCCTCGAGATAGCCCTGCAGGTTGGTCAGGGGCGTTCGCAGCTCGTGCGCAGCATTGGAGATGAAGTCTCGACGCAGCTGTTCCTGGCGCTCCAGGCTGCCCGCCATCTGGTTGAATGAATCGGCGAGGGACACGAGCTCTTCCGGGCCTTCCCTGGGCACGCGAGCCGCGTAGTCACCCTCGGCGATCCGGCGAGCCGCCCGGCCGACGTCGGCCAGCGGTCGGGCGAGCATTCGTGCGAGCAGAACCGCGAGCATGACGCTGGCCAGGGCGGCAACAACCACGGCGGCGACAACCACCGTCGTGACCGACTCGTCGTACATCTGCTGGGCATGTTCGGCCGAGTCGCCGGCCTCGACCATCAGCCCGGTGAACAGGCCGGCGCCGACTACGGTCACACCGACCGCGAGGATCACCAGCCCGACAGCCGCTGAAGCGAGGGCCGCCAGTGCGATTCGAACGGCGATGCCGCGGCCGATCATGTCGCCCGCGAGTCAGCGGGGCCGGCACCGTTCGAGGGCGCTTCTGTCCAGCGTGGCGGGGCGCCGCCAGCATCGATGGCGGCAGCGGCCGTCGCCGACGCAGCCGCTCGGTAGCCGACGCCGCGAACCGTGGAGATGTAGCGCGGCCGCTCAGCGTCGTCGCCGAGCTTGTCGCGCAGCCGCCCGATGTGGACGTCGACCGTCCGGTCCAGCACGTTTGCAGCATCGTGACCGTAGACGGCATCGAGCAGCTGATCCCGGCTGAGGACCCGGCCGGCGGCTTCCAGGAACGTCTTGAGCAGACGGAACTCGACCCGGGTCAGGGGAATGGCCCGGCCGTCGCGGGAGACCTCGTGCCGGTCAGCGTCGACGACGAGGTCGGCGCGCCGGAGCGGGCGCGATGCAGGTGCGAGGCCGCCTGGCTCAGCGGTCACCTCATCTTGAGCACCGGGTGCGGGCGGCGCGGGCGTGGCCGATCGGCGCAGGAGCGACTTGACCCGAAGGACGAGCTCGGCGGGCGAGAACGGCTTGGGCATGTAGTCGTCGGCGCCGTCTTCGAGCCCGGCGATGCGATCGATGGTCGAACCGCGCGCCGATAGCATCAGGATCGGGGTCGCTGCCGCCTCGTCATCGCGCCGAACCGCGCGGATGACCGCTCGTCCGTCGAGTTCGGGAAGCATCAGATCGAGGACCACGAGCGCCGGATGGTGGCGTTCTATGGCATCGAGGGCCGCCGGCCCGTCGGCGGCCGTCACCACGGAAAAGCCATCCCGCTCCAGGTACGTGCGTACCAGCCGGACGATCTTGGCGTCGTCGTCGACGATCAGGATCGGGCGCTCGGGGAGTGGCTGGGAGGGCTGGGACGGCCGGGGCATCGCGTGCATGGTAGGTGAGCGAGCGTAAGACCCTCGCGTGACGGGCTGGTGACACGGGCGAGCGCTGCATGGGCTGAACTGGCGAGGGCGCCCACGACGACAAACGACGACCAGAGTCCCTTTCGTGCGATGTCGTGACCCGGCGCACACTTCGTGACCGTTTCAGCTCGACTGTGGCCGAATCGTTGATGGGGCGCCCAACCTGCCCGGTTTCCTGCCATATGCGCACCGCATGAACCTTGAGACAGGCTAGACCCTCGACGCCCTCTCGCCCCCAGGCGCCGAGCCCGATCTTCGTGCGTGAGCCGAGCTCACATCAGGTCGCGACTCGCCCTCACGGTGGCCATTGAGAACCCAGCGCCCACCTGCTGCACTTCTGGCAGGATCGTGGGCCAGTCTGGCTTCAGTGGTGTCGCGCGGCCAAGGTCCGGGGCGCACTATCGCAGAAGGGGCTGCCAGGCCGGCGAGCGGGCGAAGTCCCCGACGTCGCTGATGAAACGCAAGCCAGCGCCATCGGGGTTGACAACCGCGATCGGTGATCGATCTTCGCCGAGCAACAACCAACGACCATCTGGCGACCACTTAGGTACCCAGTGGTAAGTCAGATCGCCCGAGAGGCGCTTGAGGTCGCTCCCGTCAGAATCGACGACGAAAACACGCGGCGAGGCCGAGTCGACCGTCGTGAACGCAATCGTCCCGCTGATTGACCACGTCGGCATCGAACCCGGCTCGGTGGTCAGTGGCGTGATCGATCCCGTCGCGACGTCAACCAGGAACAGCCCCGATGAGAAGAACACAAGTTGCTGCCCGTCCGGGGACCACGATGGTGGCGCCGACGCAACGGAGACATCGGTGATCTGTCGGCGGTCGGCGCCGTCGGCAGCCTGCACCCAGATGTGGCTGGATCCACCGTCCGGAACTGTCATGGCGAGCTGGAGACCATCGGGCGACCAGGCAGGGTTCTCGCCCGGCCCGAGGACCCGGAGCCCGGATCCATCCGCGTTCGTCACCACCACCGTGGAGTCGGTGACGGGGTTCGGCCTCGCCTGGCGGAAGGCCAGCCGTGCGCCGTCCGGGGACCACGCGGGGCTATCGTCGAAGAGGTCGTTCTGCGTTATCTGGACCAGGTTCGACCCATCGGCATCGACGACGAAGATATCGGGCGGCGTGTCGATGTCCGGGGTAATGGGCACGCCCACGAAAGCGAGCCGCCGGCCGTCGGGCGACCA
>JBKKDW010000017.1:0-3598 GCA_046708025.1 Candidatus Limnocylindrales bacterium | reverse complement strand
GTCAATGCGTTCCTGAACGACACCGATGTGCGCCACCTCTCGGCGCTCGATACACCTGTCGCGGAAAACGACACCCTGGTCCTGCTGCCGGCGATGGCCGGCGGCTGACCGCGCCGGCGGCTGACGCGCGCGCCCGACGCGCCGGAACGGGTCAGGCCTCGTCGAGCGCCCGCGCGAGGTCCGCAATCAGGTCGTCGACACCCTCGATTCCGACCGACAGGCGGACCAGCGCGGGATCCACCTCGAGCGGCGAGCCGGCCACGGACATGTGGGTCATCGCGGCGGGCACCTCGATCAGCGAATCGACCCCGCCGAGCGACTCGGCCAGCGTGAACAGGCGGGTTCGCTCGGCGATCGCGACCGCCCGCTCCGAAGGCGTCCGGTCGTGGCGCCCGCCGGCCGCCGGGAAGAACGAGACCATGCCGCCGCCCCAGCGCATCTGCAGGCCAACCAGCCGCGCCGACGAATTCGCATCTGACCCATCGGCCAGGCCCGGGTAGCGAACACTGGCCACGTCCGCCCGTCCAGCCAGGAATCGCGCCACGGCGGCGGCATTCGAGCTATGGCGCTCGACCCGCACATGGAGCGTGCGGAGGCCGCGCAGCACCAGGAAGCAGTCCAGCGGCCCGGGCACAGCACCCATCGAATTCTGGAGGAAGCGCAGGCGCTCCGCGACGGCGTCGTCCGACGTCACTGCCACGCCCAGGATGGTGTCCGAGTGGCCGGCCAGGTACTTGGTCGCGCTGTGGAACACGATGTCCGCACCCATGGTCAACGGGCGCTGGATGGCCGGCGAGGCGAACGTGTTGTCGACCACGATCAGCGGTTGGCGTCCCCCCACGGCGGCTCGCTCACGCACGATGGCGGCCGAGGCGGCGATGTCGACCAGCTTGAGCAACGGATTCGTCGGGCTCTCGAACCAGACCAGCCGAGTGCGCTCGGAGAGCGCCTCCCAGAGCGCATCCTGGCCCGACGCCAGGTCGACGTACCGGGCGTCGACGCCGCGCGGACGATGGACCCGTTCGAGATAGCGGAAGGTCCCGCCGTAGACATCGTCGCCGACCACGATCTCGTCACCAGGCCCGGCCAACTCGGCGATGGCGGCCGTGGCCGCCGACCCGGAGGCGAAGGCGATTCCGTGCGCGCCGCCCTCGAGCGTTGCCACGGCGCGCTCCAGGCGCTCCCGGGTCGGGTTCTGCGAGCGGGCGTACTCGTAGCCACGGCGCGGCCGACCAACCCCGTCCTGGGCGTAGGTCGACGTCTGGTAGATCGGCGGCGCGACGGCGCCGGTCAGCTCGTCCGGCTCGGCGCCGGCGTGGACGGCCAGAGTGTCGAAGGAATCATCGTGGGCGGTGCCGTCTCCATCGTGCATCGCGGCATCATGGCATCCGCGTTGCCCAGCCGCGTATTCGAATCATCCGCCGGCTGCGCGACCACGCATCCCTTGGTAACCTGATACATCGCTGAAGCACGTTTCGCCGCTGGCCAAGGAGTCACATGAGCACCGCCGCCCAGGACAGCCCGACCTCCGTCATCGCGCCGGCGTCGCTGCGCGACCGCCTCCTTGCCTGGAGGGAGATCCTCGAGACGGCCAATCCACCCAGGTCGCGACCGCTCGATACGGTCGGCAAGTGGCTGGTGATCACGCGGGCGGCCGTGTTCCCGATGACCATCTGGTCCGGGCTCATCGGCGGCCTGCTCGCCGTCGAGGCCGCGCGGACGTCCGGCGGCGCGAAGGTCGACTGGGGCCTGTTCCTCGTCGCGGTCGTTGGGTTGGTGCTTGCCCACGCGGCCAACAACATGATCAACGACTACTTCGACACGTCCAGTGGCATCGACACGGACGACTACGTTAGGGCGCTGTACGCCCCGCATCCGATCCTGGCCGGGTGGGTGACGAAGCGCCAGCTGGCCGCCGCGATCCTCATCGTCAACGTCGTCGGCGCGGCGATCATGCTGTATCTCGCGTCAGTTCGGGGGCCGCTCGTCATCGTGTTCGCCCTGGCCGGACTGTTCATCTCGGTCTTCTACGTAGCGCCGCCGATCCGGCTCAAGCACCATGGCCTGGGCGAGCCGGGCGTCTTCCTGGTCTGGGGCCCGCTGATGATCGGCGGGACGTTCCTCGCCGCCACCGGGACGGTCCCGCCATGGGTGCTGCTGGTGGCCGTGCCGTATGCCCTGCTCGTGACCTCCGTGCTGTTCGGCAAGCACATCGACAAGATCGAGGCGGACACCAGGCTCGGAGTCCGGACTCTGCCGGTGATCCTGGGTGAGAGGCGCGCCCGGACCGTCGGGAGCTGGCTCATGATCGCGTTCTATCCGCTGACCGTGCTGGCGGCCGCCGTCGGGCTGATCGGGCCGTGGGTCCTCCTGGTCATGCTCGGGCTCCCGCGCCTGCTGACGGTCCTCAGGGTCTTCGATCAGCCGAAGCCGGCCGGTCCGCCGCCGGGCTACCCGGAGCACGGTTGGCCGCTCTGGTTCGTCGGCTACGCGTTCGTCCATACCCGCCGCGCGGGCGGCCTGTTCACCCTGGGCCTGCTGCTCAATGCGCTGCTGCCGATCGGGTTGCCCTGGCTGTAACCCTCGAGTAGCGGGCTGGTTGCCCGCGAGCTCAGAGATCGGCCGAGAACGTCCCCTTGACATCCACGGTGGGCTGTTCCAGTCCGCCCGGCGACAAGCCCACGAGGTCGGAGCAGGTAAAAGTTCCGGTGATGCCCGACCCGTCGTTCCTGCTGAATTCGAACCGACAACCCTCGTCCGGCCCTCCCGCGGTAATGATCGCGGCCGAGGTAAGGTTTATCCCCGGGCCGGAGTCCGAGGTGACGAAGACGTTCAGGCTGACGGCATCCTCGCCCTCGCCGACCACGTAGTACAGCAGGGTCGCCCCGTTGGTCGTGATGGACGCGCCTGGCACGAGCGGCGCGTCGACGGTCAGGCTCTTGTCACCGCTGACCTCGATGTGCGCGGTGCCTGCCATATAGACCCCGTCTGCGATGGTCGGCACGTCGCCTCCGCCGCCGCCCGCTGCGGGTGCCGTCGTCGGCTCTTCGCCCGCCAGTGTCGCGGTCGGGCTGGTGGCGTCGCCATTACCACCGTCTCCGCCGCTTCCGCCACCACCACACGCGGCGAGCGACAGGATGGCCACGAGGGCGAGCGCCAGGCCGGCGGGCGCTTCGATCGTTCGAGACCTCATCGGACCTCCGTCTCGTGCGTTTCCAGCATTCGCAGTTCGACTCAGGGCGAGTTTACGCTGGCGCGACCTGCTGGATGGAGCGGACCTGCACGGCCATGACGCGCAGCAGCGCCACCGGCGCGCCTGCCGTGCACGCCACCCGACGGGAACTGCCTGACACGCCGGGAACGGACGGTGTCGGCCGGAGCCAAGCACTGACCGCGGGGACGTTCCTACGCGATGCCGGGACTCAGCTTGAGTGTGCCGGGCGGTGGGCGAGATACTCCAGGAAGTCCAGTTTCGTCACGACCCCGACCGGGCGATCGCCACGGACCGCCACGAGTGCCGCCGCCCCACCGGAGAGCAGCGCGAACGCCTCGTCGAGGGTAGCCGAGGCCTCGACCAGTGGGAGGGGCGGGTCCATGA
>JBKKDW010000016.1:0-6448 GCA_046708025.1 Candidatus Limnocylindrales bacterium | reverse complement strand
GGTCCCAGCGCACCTCGCGGTTGCGATCGCGCTGGGTCATGCGTCGCAGCGGCCGGACGAACGAACCGACGAGCTTCGACGCGGTGCTCGACAGGACGGTGCCGGGCGGTGCCTTGTAGAACGGGGCGAACTTGTCCGGGAAGCCCGGCATCGTGCAACCGATGCACACGCCACCGACGTTCATGCAACCACCCACGTGATTGATCGCGCCGCGGCTGGTGATGTTGCAATTCACCACCGGCCCCCAACAGCCGATCTCGACGAGGCACTCCTTGTCGCCGTACTCCTGCGCGAACGTGCCCTCTTCGTAGTACCCGGCGCGCACGCATTGCTGGTGGACGGTTTCGCGGTATAGCCAGGCTGGTCGGCCCAGGTCATCGAATTCGGGCAGCGGCGCGACGCCCTGCAGGAAGAGAAGCACGGCGGCGACCGTCTCGGTGAAGTTGTCACCAACGGGCGAGCACCCTGGGATGTTGATCACGGGCAGGCCCAGGACGCTGCGGTAGTCGGCACCAAGGAAATCGGTCAGGCTCATCGAGCCCGTCACGTTGCCGAACGCCGCCGGGACCCCGCCCCACGTGGCGCACGAGCCAATGGCGATCGTCGCGGCAGCGCCGGGTGCGAGGCGACGGGCCCACTCCGCGGACGGGATCTGGCGACGGCTCTCCATCGGTCCGTCACCCTCCTCCCCGACGGCGGACCAGTAGCCGCCACCCGTCCCGGCCAGCGACTCGTCAGCGAGCGAGCCTTCGTAGACGATGACGTACGGTGCACCGAGCTCGCCGCGCCAGGCTTTCCACATCGGCTCCATATACGCGTCGCCCGCCTCGAGCTGGACCGCGGTGTGGTGCAGGAAGACGATCGGAACACCCGGCAGGGCGCCGGTCAGCAGGCTCTCGACGGAGGGCGCCGTCGCTCCCAACACCGCGATCGAGCAGCCGTCACAGCTCATGCCCGCCAGCCAGAACACGTGGACCTGCTCGAACGCCCCTATCTTGGTCCGTGGACCGACCTTGGCGGCGACCGCCGTCGCCCACTCCTCCTGGCTGATCCCGGCGACGTTGCCCACCTGGGACATGGGGGGACGCTTGACGGGGGCCTGTTCGGTCATCACCACCGTGGAAACTCCTTCGTGCGACCGCTGCTTGCTATCGGGTCGCCGCGACCGGCCCGAGCCGCTCGGCTATGACGTCGGCGAGTGCGCCGATCGCAGCCACGGCCGCGGCTTTCGGGGCGTGGTCGATGACGGACCGGCCCAGCAGGTCGGCTTCGGCGACCTGAAGGTCATACGGGATGGCCGCGATGATCTGGAAGCCGTGGCTGGCGCCGTACTGCAGGATCGCGTCCGTGTCGCGGTCATTG
This sequence comes from Candidatus Limnocylindrales bacterium, assembly GCA_046708025.1. Taxonomy (GTDB): domain Bacteria; phylum Chloroflexota; class Limnocylindria; order Limnocylindrales; family CSP1-4; genus SPCO01. The sequence goes on along the minus strand of JBKKDW010000016.1, from coordinate 5,086 downwards.
CGCACCTTGTTGGCGACCACCCAGACCTCCGGCAGGCCGAGCTCTCGCGCGAGCGGTACGACCCGTCCGGCGGTCTCGAGCGAGCGGTAGTACGGCTCGGTGACCACGAGCAACGCGTCGACGTTACGGACGGTCCCTCGTGACAGGTGCTCGATGGATGCCTCGGTGTCGAGGATCGTGACGTCGCGCGGCTCGCTCGACGCGAGCTGTTCCATGACGTCACGCACGGCGGAGTGCTGGCCGCAGATGCAGCCCTTGCCCGCACCCAGCAGGCCGGTCATGGTCAGGACCCCGATGGCGTCCGGTCCGGTCACCCCGTACTCGGCCAGGATCTCCTCGAGCGGACGCGACAGGTGGGCGGTAGCGTTGCCCGCCTCGTCGTGGTGATCGTCGAGGATCGCTTCACGCGGGACCCGACGAAGGCGGGCAACGTCATCATCGGAGATGCCGATGGCCGACGCCAGGTTGGGGTTGGGGTCCCCGTCCAGCGCGTTCACGCGGTACCCGCGACGCGCATACGTGCGGGCAAGCGTGGCCGCCACTGTCGTCTTGCCGGAGCCGCCCTTGCCGGTGAGTGCGATTCTCATCGTCTGCCTCCAACGCTCTCGAGCATGTCGTGGGTCGACCGGTGCCGTGGTCGATCGGGGCTGGATGTCACGTTGTTGCGGAATCGGGCCAGGAACGCGTCCAGGACGGCCCGGTTGAGTTCGAGCGTGTGTGCCCAGGCGTCGAGGAGATCGCGCCCGTCAGACGTCAAGGCATACACCCGCCGCGCAGGACCACGACTGGGAAGCTCCCACTCAGAGCGCACGATGGCATCGCGCTCCATCTGTCGAAGGGTCTTGTAGATGCTCGCCGGATCACCGACCTCGAAGCCGAACGGCCGCATGCGCTCGATCAGTTCGTAGCCATGCGCGGGCGCCTCGGCAAGCAGCAGGAGAAGGCATGGTCGCGCGAAGTTCTTCGGCTGACCGCCCTCGCAGCGGCACGTATCCGCCGATTCGACCTGGGCCTCGAGAACGGGCGCTGATTCCATCGTCACCGATCGCAGAGACTCTCGCGTAACCGCCCTGGCGAACAGACGTCACCTAAGGGATCGATCCTTATAGTAGCCAGGGGCCACTAGGTTCATTGCTACGGTACCGTCCCAAGCGCGACGGTACGTCGTCGCGCCTATTCCGTCCAATGCATGTTCTCGATCAATATCATCACACTTTGTAATGGGTCGGGCTGCCCTGGCTGGAGCTCGGGGATCATCCCCGGGCGCACGCGTCAGAGGCCCGTGCGGATCCGATCCGTGACTGCGTCGGCGGTGAGGTTCAAGCCGATGACCAGGGTAATCAGGGCCACACCGGGAAAGAACCACATCCACCAGGCGATGCGCAGAAATCGCTGTGCCTGGGATGCCAGGTACCCGAGGCTGATCGAATTCGGGTCGCTGAGGCCCAGGAAACCCAGGCTCGCCTCTATCAGGCAAACCTGGGCCAGGAGGAGCGCCACGTAGACGATGGCATGGGGAAGAACATGCGGCACGATGTGATGGCGAAGCAGGAAAAGCTGGCCAGCACCAAGTGCCCGGGCCGCCTCGACGTAATCGCGTTCCCTGATGGACAGGGTCTCGGCCCGAACAATTCGAGCAAGCAGAGCCCATGACGTCAAACCAAGCACAAGCACGATCCGATCCAGCCCCGACCCGAACAGGGCGATGACCATGAGTGCGAGGAAGAACCGGGGCAGGACCTGCCAGATCTCAGTGAACCTCATGAGCAGGTCGTCAAGCCAGCCACCGCGAGTTCCGGCAACCGATCCCATCAACAGACCCAGCGGCAGCGCGAGCAGGGCCACGCTGAGTGCGACCAGGATGGACGTCCGGATCCCGTGGATGACGCCGGTGAACAGATCCCGCCCGAGGTCGTCGGTACCCATAGGATGCAGCGCGGACGGCGGTGCCAGGGCGGGGCCGTTCGGAGCGAATGGGTCACCTGGGGCGATGACATCGGCCAGCATGGCAGCGAGAAGGAGGAGCGACAGCAGGCCGACGCCGACTACGGTGGCCGGCGTCCGAAACCACCGGCCGAGCCGGACGTTGCGACGGGGCGGGCCCTCCGGCTCGAGTGCGAGTCTGCCGGCCGCCGGTTCAGCCGTAACGGATGCGCGGATCGAGCCGGACATAGGCGAGGTCGGTCAGCAGATTCGTGACGATCACCGCGAGACCGATCATCAACATGACTGCCAGGACGATCGGGATGTCGCGCGCCTGGACGGATGACAGGAGGAGTCGACCGACGCCGGGCCAGCCGAACACCGCTTCGACGAGCACCGCCCCGGCCAGGAGGTGCCCGACTCGACCGCCGATCACGGTAGCCACCGGGATCAGCGCGCAGCGAAGCGCGTGACCGCGTATCACCCCGGGTTCATCGACACCTTTGGCCCGCGCGGTCCGGATGTAGTCGCGCGGCAGCTCATCGAGGATCCCGGCCCTGGTCAATCGCGAGATGACAGCGATCTCCGTCGCCGCAAGGACGAGCATGGGCAGCACGAGGTGATTGGCGACGTCGAGCGCGAGACCGAGTCCCGTCTCCACCGAGCGCGGGTTGGTCATCCCGCTCACCGGGAACCAGCCCGCCCACAGGCCGAAGGTGAGGACGGCGAGCTGCGCGAGCCAGAACGAGGGCGTGGCATGAAGGCCCAGCGCTGCGACGTTGATGGCCAGGTCGGAGGGTCGATGCGCCCGTCCTGCGGCGAACAGCCCAAGGGCGATCCCGACGATGGTCGCGAATAACAACGCGGACCCGGTCAGCAACAGCGTGGAGGGGATCCGCTCCAGGACTACGTCCACGGCGGGGCGACCCTGGACGTACGAGACGCCCAGGTCGAACCGGAGCAGGTTCCCGATGAAGACCAGCAACTGCTCGGCGATGGGCCGATCCAGGCCGAACTTTGCCCGCATCTCCGCGTAATACGCGGCATCGCCATGCTCGCCAGCGATTGCCAAGATGGGATCGCCCGGCGCCAGATGGATGAGCAGGAACGCGATCGCGAGGATGCCGAGGACGGCCGGTGGTACCTGCAGGAGGCGCCTGGCCAGGTACCGACCGGTCACGGCGAACAGGTCGCGGCCTGGGCGAACTGCGCGTAGGCCTGGAACGCGGTGCACGGCAGCCGGTAGCCACGGACGCCGGAGGTTTCGACGACCCACACGTACGGCTGCGCGGCGATGACCTTCTCGGAGATCTCGCGGTAGATCCGGCCTCGCGCTGAGAGGTCAATGGTCTCCTGGGCCTGGTCGAACAGGGCATCGACGGCTGGGTCGCTGTATGCGGCGGCGTTGGAGAACGGCACGGGGCCGATCTGCCTGGAGTCGAACATCCGACGCACGCCGATCTCGGGATCCGGCCCGTTGCAATAGGAGATGATGTTCGTGTCGAAATCGCGCTTGGTGAATACCGTCTCCGCGAAGACCGGCGGATCGAGGGGTTCGAGCGTCAGATCGATGCCGACCACGGCCAGCTGCGCGCGGAGCAGTTCACCGTATCGACCGAACGACGGGAAATGCAGGAAGTCGAGGCTCAGCGGCGTCCCGTCCTCGACCCCCTCGACCCCCGAGGCAGTACGCACGCCGTCGCTGCCGGCGGTCCAGCCAGCGTCGTCGAGGAGCGCCGCCGCGGCGGCGGTATCGAACGCCGGCATCGTCAGGCCCGTAGCGTGCGCCCAGGCGATGCCGCTGGAGATCGGTGCCTCGGCGACCCGCCCCTGACCGAACAGGATGTTGTCCACGAATTGCTGCCGATCCATCGCGTAGGCGATCGCCTGCCGGACGCGAAGGTCCTGAAGGATCGGCTTTTCAAGGTTGAATGAGACGGTCATGATGCAGTTCGAGCCGCCGGGGTTCCGGTCCGTGCGCAGAAGCTCGATGTTGGGGTCCGCGCCAAGGCGACTCTCGTCGGGGCCAGGGACGCTCCAGACCCAGTCGACTTCGCCCGCCTCGAGCGCGACGATCTGGCTGCCCGTCTCGGGGATGATCCGCATGACGACCTCGTCGAGCAACGGCAGACCGTCCGCCCAGTAGGCCTCGTTGCGCTTCAGGCGGATCTCCGAGTCCGGTGCATAGGACACGAACGCGAAGGGGCCCGTGCCCACCGGGGCGGAGTTAACGGGATTCTCGGCGGGATCCGAACCAGCATAGAGATGCATCGGGAGGATCGGCGCCTCGGTCACGTCGAGCTGCTGGAGGAGCGGCGCGTAGGCCTGCTTGAACCTGAACACAACCGTCCGCTCGTCCGGCGTATCGATGCCCGCGAGGGCCGGGCCCACCGACGCCCGTGTCCGTGAATGGAGCTTCAGCAGGACTTCCTCGAACGTGAACTTGACGTCGCCGGAGGTGAACGGCGTGCCATCGTGCCAAACGACTCCGTCGCGAAGGGTGAACGTGTACTGGGCACCGTTCTCCTGGATCTCCCAGCTCTCTGCCAGCTCCGGGATCGGCGACAGGTTCTCGTCGAGACCGACCAGCCCGTTATAGAGCAGCTCGGAGGCGGTGTGCGTGGCGCCGCTCGTCGTGATCGCGGGGTTCAGATGGCCGGGGTCGGCGCCGATCGCAACGACGAGTGTGCCACCGCCGCCCCCGGTCGGTGCCTCTGATGCCGGCGGTGCCGTCGGAGCGGCAGCCGAGATGGATGGAGATGGGGGCGCCGCAGGCGAACATGCGGCCGCAAGCAGCACGATGAGGCTCCCAAGGATCGTCAGACGGCGCACAGGATCCTCCTTGGACCAATGGACTCCATGGTCATGTTGACGGGACCGTACCGCGGAGGCCGGGCGACCGCTAAGTTCCGCGGGCCACTAGCGGCGGCGGCGTATCCGGGCTAACCCCGACCGAGCGCCTGGCGGCGCTGCTCGATCAGTCGCCAGACCATCGGCGTGAAGATCAGCTGCATCGCCAGATCCATCTTGCCCCCGGGGCAGACCAGGGTGTTCGGCCGTGACATGAACGAGTTGTGGAGCATCGACAGCAGGTACGGGAAGTCGATCCCGCGCGGGTCGCGGAAGCGGATGACCAGGAAGCTCTCGTCCAATCTCGGGATGT
>JBKKDW010000015.1:0-12474 GCA_046708025.1 Candidatus Limnocylindrales bacterium | reverse complement strand
GGCTGCGCGATCAGGACCCGGCCGTGACGCCGGCACTCGGGTGGCTGGAGGAGCTCCTCGCCGCCGAGGGGACCACCGCCGAGGAGCCCGTTCGCCTGGCACATCAGCGGCAGGCGTCGATGAATGTGACCGTCCGAAACGTGATCACCAGCATGCGCCTGATCTCGTGGTTCGATTGGGCCGAGTTCGTCGAGAGCGTGAGCCTGGTCGACGAGGTCCTGCGAGACACCAGCACGTTCGGCCAGATGGACTTCGCAACCAGGGATCGCTATCGGCACGCGATCGAGGAACTCGCCCGGGGTTCCGGTCGGACCGAGGTCGAGGTTGCCCGCGCCGCCACGACCATGGCCGCTGGTCAGCCGACGGACTCGCCGGGGACGCGCGATCCCGGCTATTTCCTGATCTCGGGCGGCCGACCAACGTTCGAGCTTGCGCTCCACGCCAGGCTTTCGCTGGCCGTCCGCCTTCGGCGCGCCTATCTCAAGGCCGCAACGCCGGGCTATCTCGGCAGCATCGCGCTCCTGACCGCGTTCGTCTTCACCGTCCCGCTGCTCGTCGCCCTGTCCGGCGGCGGTGCGGGCCTCGGTCTCGTGGCGATCGCGATCGTCGCGCTGGGGCCGGCATCCGACCTTGCCGTGGCCCTGGTCAATCGGGGCGTGGCCGCCCTGCTTGGCCCGAGGACGCTGCCGCGGCTGGAGCTGAAAGCCGGCGTCCCGACTGACCTGCGGACCCTGGTCGTGGTGCCGACGCTGCTGGCCGGCGAGGCGGACGTGGAAGAGCAGGTCGCGGGGCTGGAGATCCACTACCTGGCCAACCCCGATGGCGACCTTCGCTTTGCCCTGCTGTCGGACTGGCTCGACGCGCCAGCCGAGAGCATCCCCGGCGACGACGCTCTGCTGGCGACCGCCGTCGCCGCCATCGATCGGCTCAACGTCCTTCACGGCGAGGCCCCGGGCGGGGGCGCCCGCTTCCTGATCTTCCACCGCAAGCGTCGCTGGAATGAGGCCGAGGGACGCTGGATGGGCTGGGAGCGCAAGCGCGGCAAGCTCCACGACCTGAACGCCGAGCTGCGCGGGACGAGCCCGACGGACATCCTGATCACGGGCGCCAGCAGGTCGATCCCGCCGGCCGGGATCCGATTCGTGGTCACCCTCGATTCAGATACCCGGCTGCCGCGCGACGCCATCGCGCGATTGGTCGGAACGATCGCCCATCCGCTCAACCAGCCGATCTTCGACCCGGTCGCGCGCCGGGTGGTGCGGGGCTACGGCATCCTGCAACCGAGGATCACCTCGATCCTCCCGGCCGAGCACGAGGCGACGGCCTTCCAGCGGGTCTACTCGGGCGCAGCCGGGATCGATCCCTATGCCTCGGCCGTCTCCGACGTTTACCAGGACCTCTTTGGCGAAGGCAGCTATACAGGCAAGGGGATCTACGACCTCGCCGCGTTCGAGGACGCGCTGGCCGACCGCGTCCCCGAGAACGCCCTCCTGAGCCACGACCTGTTCGAGGGCACCTTCGCGCGCGCCGGCCTGGTCACCGATGTCGAACTGTTCGACGAGTTCCCGTCCCACTACCTCGTCGCAGCCGCCCGCCAGCACCGCTGGGCGCGCGGCGACTGGCAGCTCCTGCCGTGGATCGTCGGGCGCGCTCGCGACGCCACGGGTCGGCGGCGGGGACCCGTCCCCGCCATCGGTCGCTGGAAGATGATCGACAACCTGCGCCGAACCCTGTCGGCGCCGCTGACCCTGGCCACCCTCGCCCTGGCCTGGACCGTGCCGTCGGTCTCCGCTCCGCTATGGACCGGCATGATCCTCGCCTCGTCGATGATTCCGACCTTGCTGCCGGTGGTCGCCGGGCTCCTGCCCAAGCGCCAGGGCATCTCGAAACGGAGCCACCTGCGCGCCGTTGGCGCGGATATCGGGCTGGCTGCGGCCCACATCGGTCTCGGCTGGACCTTCCTCGCCCACCAGGCCTGGCTGATGGGCGACGCCATCACTAGAGCCATCACCCGCCTGGTCATCACCCGGCGCAACCTCCTCGAGTGGACGACGGCAGCCCAGGCGAAGGCCGACGTCGACCTGAGCGTGTCCGGCTTCTATCGCCGGATGGCCGGCGGCGTCGTCCTCGCCCTGGCCAGCGTGGCCCTGGTCCTGATCCTGAAGCCCGGGGCCGCGTGGCTGGCGGGGCCGTTCGTGATCCTGTGGCTCCTCTCACCGGTCGTTGCCCGGTCGATCAGTCGGCCGCCCTCCGAAGCCCCGGGCCGACAGCTGGCAGCCGGCGATGTCGAGGCACTCCGCCTGATCGGTCGCCGGACCTGGCACTTCTTCGAGACGTTTGTCGGCCCCGACGACCAGGCCCTGCCGCCGGACAATTTCCAGGACCATCCGAAACCGGTCATCGCCCACCGCACGTCGCCGACGAACATCGGGATCTACCTCCTGGCGACCGTCACCGCCCGCGACTTCGGCTGGATCGGGACACTCGAGATGGTCGAGCGGCTCGAGGCGACCCTGGCCTCGATCGGCAAGCTCGAACGGTATCGCGGTCACCTCTACAACTGGTATGACACGCGCACGCTGCAGGCTCTCGGGCCGGCCTACGTGTCGTCAGTCGACAGCGGCAACCTGGCGGGCCACCTGCTGGTACTGTCGAGCGCCTGTCGCGAGATGCTCGACCGGCCGCTCCCGATCGAGGCGGCTCTGGCGGGGATCGACGATGCCATCGGGTTGACCCGGCGAGCCGCTGCGGCGGTCGACGACGAGCGGCGAACCCAGACCCTGACCCGGCGCCACCTGGACGAGGCGCTCGCCGCGCCCGCGCATTGGCGGGATCGGCCGCCTGCCTCGCCCGAGGCATGGACCGCCCGACTGCGCGAACTGGCGGCCCACACCCGGACGCTCGCCGATGTTGCCGCCGCGCTCACCGCGGAACGCGGCGACGGCTCCGACAGCGAGCTCATGACCTGGGTGCGGGCGGCCGGGTCCGCCGTCGATAGCCACCAGCGGGACGTCGCGGGCGTGCCGGCATCAGCGGATGTCGCCCAGCACACCCTCGAGCGGCGGCTCAGCGCGATCGCCGACCGGGCCCGGCAGCTCTTCGAGGAGATGGACTTCAGCTTCCTGTTCGACCCAACGCGAAAGCTCTTCTCGATCGGTTTTCGGGTCACCGACGGGACACTGGACCCCAGCAATTACGACCTCCTCGCGTCGGAGGCGCGCCTGGCCAGCTTCCTGGCCATCGCCAAGGGCGATGTCGATGCGGATCACTGGTTCCGTCTGGGACGGGCGCTGACCCCGATCGGGCGCGGCTCGGCCCTCATTTCCTGGTCAGGATCGATGTTCGAATACCTGATGCCGGCCCTGGTCATGCGCGCGCATCCGCTCAGCCTGATGGATCAGACCTATCGCCTGGTGGTGGCACGCCAGATGACCTATGCCGCCCGGCGCGGCGTGCCATGGGGGATCTCCGAGTCTGCGTTCAATGCCCGCGACGTTGAGCAGATCTACCAGTACTCGAGTTTTGGCATCCCGGGTCTTGGCCTCAAGCGCGGCCTGAGTGAAGATCTCGTGATCGCGCCCTACGCCACGGGCCTGGGGGCGATGGTCGAACCTGAAGCGGCGGTCCGGAACTTCGAGCGCTTGAGCCAGGCCGGGGCCGCCGGGCCGTACGGCTTTCGCGAGGCCCTCGACTACACGCCCCGGCGAGTGCCCGACGGCGCGTCCGTCGCCATCGTCATGAGCTATATGGCGCATCACCAGGGGATGCTCCTGGTCGCCATCGGCAACGTCCTGCATGGATCGGCGATGGTCGAGCGGTTCCATGCCGACCCGCTCGTGAAGGCCACCGAGCTGCTGCTCCAGGAGCGCATGCCGCGCGACGTCCAGGTCGCCCGCCCGCGCGCCGAGGAAGTGAAGAGCGCAGCCGACGTGCGCGACCTGGTGCCGCCGGTCCTCCGCCGCTTCACCTCGCCGCACGACGCCATTCCGCGCACGCACCTCCTGTCGAACGGTCGCTATGCGGTCATGGTCACCGCGGCAGGATCCGGCTACAGCCGCTGGGGCGACATCGCGGTGACTCGCTGGCGGGAGGACGTGACCCGCGATTCGTGGGGCAGCTACCTGTTCCTGCGCGATCGACACAGCGGCACCGTCTGGTCGGCCGGACATCAGCCCAGCGGGCTGGAGGCCGACAGCTACGAGGTCGACTATTCGGAGGACCACGCCGAGTTCTTCCGCCGCGACGGATCGATCGCGACGCGTCTGACTATCGTGGTGTCGGCCGAACACGATGCCGAGATCCGGCGCGTATCGCTGTCCAACCTGGGCGCGCAGGCGCGCGAGATCGAGCTGACCTCGTATGCCGAGGTCGTCCTGGCAGCGCAGGCCGCCGACGTTGCGCACCCGGCGTTCCAGAACCTGTTCGTCCAGACCGAGTTCGCCCCCGAGCTCAATGCGCTGCTGGCGACGCGCCGCCCAAGGTCCTCGGGCGAGCGCCAGATCTGGGCGGCCCACGTCGCCGCGATCGAAGGCGAGCTGCCCGGGGTGATCCAGTACGAAACCGATCGAGCCCGCTTCCTCGGTCGCGGCCGGTCCGTCCGTTCGCCCGCGGCAGTGATCGATGGGCGCCCGCTCTCCAACACGGTCGGACCGGTCCTCGATCCGATCTTCAGCCTCCGGCTGCGGATCAGTCTCGCCCCCGGCGCGACGGCCCACGCGATCTTCTCTACCGTAGTCGCCGAATCCCGCGACGAGGTGCTCGATCTGGCCGACAAATACCGCGAGTCGGCCACCTTCGAACGCGCCGCGACCCTGGCCTGGACCCAGGCGCAGGTGCAGCTCCATCACCTGGGGATCCAGCAGGATGAGGCGCACCTGTTCCAGCGCCTGGCCAACCGGATCCTCTTCTCCGATCCATCTCTTCGGCCGTCGCCCGGGCTCCTGGCCCAGAACGACCGTGGAGCCGCCGGCCTGTGGGTCCACGGCATCTCGGGCGATCTCCCGATCGTCCTCGTGCGGATCGACGAGGCTGACGATCTCGACATCGTCCGGCAGCTGCTCAGGGCACACGAGTACTGGCGGCTGAAGCTGCTCGACGTGGACCTGGTCATCCTCAATGAACACGGGGCTACCTACGCCCAGACCCTCCAGGATGCCCTCGAGACCGTCGTCCGGACGAGCCAGTCGATCCTGGTTCACGACGCCCATCAAGACCACGGGCGGGTCCACATCCTGCGCAGCGATCAGCTCTCGACAGAAGACCGGACGCTGCTCCAGACGGCTGCCCGGGCGGTCCTGCTGAGCCGGCGTGGCAGCCTGGCCGACCAGGTGATCCGACTCGAGCGGCCGGAACGGATCGTTCCCGCCCTGCCGCCGCTGCCTGCACCCGGCCCGGCTCGAGGCGCCGACATCGCACCACGGCCGGAGCTGGAGTTCTTCAACGGCCTGGGCGGCTTCGCCAACGACGGACGGGAGTACGTTGCGATCCTCGGTCCGGGCCAGTCGACCCCGGCGCCCTGGCTGAACGTCGTCGCCAACCCATCGTTCGGCTTCCTGGTCTCGGAGTCCGGCTCGGGTTACACCTGGTCGGACAACAGCCGCGAGAACCAGCTCACCCCGTGGTCGAACGACCCCGTCTCCGACCCGGTGAGCGAGGCGATCTACGTGCGCGATGACGAGACCGGCGAACTGTGGGGGCCAACCGCCCTGCCGATCCGGTCCGAGGAGTCCACCTACGTGGCACGTCATGGGCCCGGCTACAGTCGCTTCGAGCACGTTCGCGACGGGATTGCCCTTGACCTGCTCCAGTTCGTGCCGCTGGGCGACCGGCTGAAGATCGGCGTACTGACGATCGAGAACCGATCCGGGCGCCGTCGACGCCTGTCGGTGGCCGCCTACGCCGAGTGGGCCATGGGCACCTCGCGCGGGTCGGCGGCGCCCACGATCGTCACCGATCTCGAGCCCGAGACACGCGCCATCCTGGCGCGCAATCGCTGGAATCCCGACTTCGGCGACCGGGTGGCGTTCCTGGACCTTGCTGGACGGCAGCTCGCCTGGACCGCCGATCGGACCGAGTTCCTCGGGCGCAACGGCGGGCCGGATCGGCCGGCCGGCCTCGGGCGTGGCCATCGCCTGGCGGCCGCCAGCGGGGCCGGCCTGGACCCGTGCGCGGCGCTCCAGACGAGCTTCGAGCTGCTGGCCGGCGAGCGGACCGAGGTCCGTGTCCTGCTCGGTGAGGCGGACACGGTCCGGGGTGCCGCGGACCTGATCCGACACGGCCGCGCCCTCGACCATGTGGCCGCGCTGCGCGACGTGGAGACCTACTGGGCCGATGCGCTCGGCACGATCAAGGTCCGGAGCCCGGATCGATCGATGGACATCCTGCTCAACAGCTGGCTGCTCTACCAGGCGCTGGCCTGTCGCCTGTGGGCCCGCACGGGCTTCTACCAGGCGGGCGGGGCGTACGGCTTCCGCGACCAGCTCCAGGACGTCATCGCCCTCACGATCTCGCGGCGGGAGCTGGTTCGCGCGCACCTGCTGCGCGCCGCCGCGCAGCAGTTCCCGGCCGGCGACGTCCAGCACTGGTGGCATCCGCCCACCGGTCGAGGCGTGCGGACCCGGATCTCGGACGATCGACTGTGGCTGCCGTACGCGGTCGAGCGCTACCTCGCGGTCACCGGCGATACGGGCATTCTCGATGAGATGATCCCGTTCATCGAGGGACCCGAGCTTCGGGTGGACCAGGACGATGCCTACTTCCAGCCCGATCGGTCGGGGGAGGCCGCATCGCTCTTCGAGCACTGCGCCCGAGCGATCGAGGCCAGCCTGGCCGTCGGCACCCACGGCTTGCCCCTGATCGGGTCGGGCGACTGGAATGACGGCATGAACCGAGTCGGCCACGAAGGGCGGGGCGAGAGTGTCTGGCTGGGCTGGTTCCTGCACTCGGTCATGGCCGCCCTCGCGCCGATTGCGGACGGTCGTGGCGAGCGCCCCCGCGCCGAACGGTGGCGCACCCACATGAAACGCCTCCGCCGGGCGCTCGAGCGCCACGGTTGGGATGGCGACTGGTATCGCCGGGCGTTCTTCGACGACGGTACGCCGCTGGGCTCCGCGATCAACGCTGAGTGCCGGATCGATTCGATCGCCCAGTCATGGAGCGTCCTGTCCGGGGCAGCCAATCCGCCTCACGCCGAGCGCGCCATGGCCGCGGTCGAGGAGTACCTCGTGCGACGCGGCGACGGCCTCGTCCTGCTGTTCACCCCGCCATTCGCGCACACCGATGTCGATCCCGGCTACATCAAGGGCTACCTGCCGGGCGTCCGGGAGAACGGCGGCCAGTACACGCACGGTGCGATCTGGTCGGTCCTGGCCTTTGCGGCGCTCGGTGACGGCGACAAGGCGGGCGAACTGTTCTCGATCCTGAATCCGATCAACCATGCGAGCACGAGGGCCGGTGTGCACCGCTACAAGGTGGAGCCCTACGTGATGGCGGCGGACATCTATTCGGAGCCTCCCCACGTCGGTCGCGGTGGCTGGACCTGGTACACCGGATCGGCCGGTTGGATGTACCAGGCCGGTATCGAGTCGATCCTGGGCTTCCGGCTGCGCGGCGCGGACCTGGTCATCGAGCCGTGCATACCGCGGGCCTGGCCGCGCTACGAGATCGACTTCGCGTATCACTCGTCGCGTTATGAGATCGTGGTGGAGAACCCGCACGGCGTGAGCCGCGGCGTGGCTTCGGCGTTACTCGACGGCCAGCCGCTGGCCGGCCCCGGAGCCACCATCCCACTGGTTGACGATGGCGGCACGCATCGCGTCCTGGTGGTCCTCGGGTAGTCGCGTGCCCGTATCATGGGCCGAGACGGCCCTGGATTTAGGTTGCCTTGACGCACCGGATGGGTGCCGCCAGTGGTGGCTGCCAGCGGGATAGGCGTATTCTCGCCGTGCGTTCATCACATGAGAACGGGCAACCACGCAGCCGTGCAAGCCCGGTCAACACTCATCCAGAGTCGTGTCACAAGCCCCAGGGAGGGTCTAGCCATGTCGCTGCTCCAGCGGGTTGAGCGGGCGCAACAGCGAGCCGACACCGCGAATGCCGGCGTACTCGTGCCCGACCCGCCTCCGCCTCCGGCTCCGGCTCCGCTGAACCCCGGCCGGGTCGCAGCGCGAGAGGAGTTGCTGCGCGACATCAGGCTTCGCCTCCAGGACGAGGTCATGGGCGCCTTCCACTCGCTGCTCGACGTGGCCGATCCGACTGAACTCGAGAGCAAGGTCGAGGTGATCGTCGACCGGATCCTGCGCGTGCACGGGTTCGCCGTGACCCATGACGAACGTTCGCGCCTGATCGAGGAGCTTGTCGGAGAAGTCGGGGGCCTCGGGCCACTCGATCCGCTCCTCCTCGACGAGACGATCACCGAGATCATGGTCAACGGCCCAAGCCACCTCTACATCGAGCGGGGCGGGAAGATCCAGCGCGTCGATAGCTATTTTCTGAACGACGAGCACGTGCTCCGAATCATCGACCGGATCATCACCCCCCTGGGACGGCGGATCGACAAGTCGAGCCCGAGGGTTGACGCCCGCCTGCCCGACGGCTCGCGGGTCAATGCCGTCATCGCACCGCTCTCGCTCGTCGGACCGGTGATCACGGTCCGCAAGTTCCCGGCCAAGCCGCTCACCGTGGACGACCTCGTCGGCTTTGGCACGGCAACAGCCGAGATGTTCGACTTCCTCAGGGCCTGCGTTGAGGCCCGACTCAACGTCTTCGTGTCCGGCGGCACCGGCTCGGGCAAGACGACGACGCTCAACGTCCTGTCCTCGTTCATCCCCGAGGATGAGCGGATTGTCACGATCGAGGACGCCGCGGAGCTGCAGCTCCGCCAGACCCACCTCGTGACGCTCGAGTCGCGCCCCTCAAACCTGGAGGGCGAAGGCGAGATCACCATCCGCGATCTGTTGCGCAATGCCCTGCACATGCGCCCCGACCGGATTATCGTGGGTGAGTGCCGCGCCGGCGAGGCCCTGGACATGCTCCAGGCCATGACCACGGGCCAGGACGGATCGCTGTCAACCGGGCACGCGAACAGTCCCGCGGACATGCTCCGCCGGCTGGAGACGATGGTGCTCATGACCGGCTATGAGCTGCCCCTGCGGGCCATCCGCGACCAGATCGCCTCCGCCGTCGACCTGATCGTCCACACGGCTCGCCTCAAGGACGGTTCGCGCAAGATCGTCAACATCACCGAGGTCTACGGGATCGACGACGACGAGATTCTCATCCAGGACATCTTCGAGTTCGAGCAGACCGGCGTTCGAGACGGACGGGTCGAAGGGCTACTGAAGCCGACCGGGATCCGGCCCACGTTCATGGGGAAGTTCAAGGCGAGCGGGGTCCAATTGCCGCCCGGGGAATTCGGCATCCCTGCCGAAGGGCCAACGCGGGCCGGCCCCGCCGACCAGGGCTCCCGACGCCCGGTCGGTTACGGCCGGGCGGTCACGGCCGGAGGCATGGTCTACATCTCGTCGATGGGGCCGGTCGATCCTGAGACGGGCCGGGTTGTCAGCGGAGCGATCAAGGAGCAGACACGCCAATGCCTGCGCAACCTGAAGGCCAGGCTGGAAGCAGCGGGCAGTTCGCTCGACAAGATTGTCTGGGCAAACTGGTCGTTGCGCGACCCGGCAGAGTTCGAAACGTTCAATGAGGAATGGGTCCGCCTGTTTCCAGGCGACGCGCCGGTTGGTCAAGGCACCCTGATGCCCCTGTTGCAACGTCGCGCCGGCTTTCGGATCTCGATCGGCGTCATCGCCGAAGCGTAGCGGTCCAAACCTGGCCCGGTCGGCCAGCGCCTGGTGCCGGGAGGTCAGGTCCCCAGTGCGTCCGGCCTGATGAGCGAAACAGTCAAGGCTTCGCGCTCCGGTACCCTCAGGGCGGGGTTCTCGTTGAGTTTCGGGTTCTCGACGATCGCGTCGCCAAAGCGGTCGACGACCATCGAGATCGCGTTGACTCCGCCAAGCCGTTGATAGAGGCTCTGCTCGGCCATAGTTCGTCCTCCTTCGTCCGCACTAGCTCGCTCCCTTGACCGGACGCGAGCGGTCTATGGTTCGCCGTACGACACCGCGCTTGGATCGGATCTTCGACCGGCGCGAGCAAGTCGTGGTAACGCTGGGAAAGGGCTTGACGATGTGCCTGAACTGCGGCTGCATGCGCGCCCACGACGACATGGGCAATCCGGGCGTGAACATCACCTACGAGGACGTGCAGCAAGCGGCTGACGCCAACGGCAAGACCGTCGAGGAGACGCTCGCGACGATCTCACGGACCGTCGACAAGGACCGGATCGACCATCCGGCCGAGTACGGGCAGGCGAACTAAGTCTCGCATCGAGCCAGACCTCGGGAGGGGCAGCGCGCCAGAAGGACGTCCGGCACCCGGTCATGAGCGGCGCGGCTTCCGTGCGCGCGCATGGCCGAAACCGACCGGCGCTGAACTCCCTCCGTGGCAGTCGGCGTCGGCCGATTCCAGGAGGCCGCCGAAGTCAGCGCTGCTTGCGGCCGATTGCGCGGGCAAGCTCCAGTTTGTCCATCTTCGAACGCCCGGCGACGTCCAGCTCCCGAGCCCGATCGTAGAGTTCGGCCTTCGTGTGGCCGAAGTAGTCGACGCCGCCGAGCGACTCCCCGCGACCGTCGCGCGCCGCATTGCCGCGCTGAGTAGAACGCGGGTCGGATGGACCCTGCTCGTCCTTGTGCTCCCAGTGGTCGTCGATCTTCTCGAACGAATACTTCAATGACTTGAACGCGGTCCGGTGGGCCCGCGCACCGTCGCCATACTGCTCGACGGCACTGTCGTGCGTCTTGAGCCAGGTCTCCTGGGCCTTCTTCGGCGATCGTCTCAGCGTCCCAGGGAGCGATTCATCGGCTGGCATCTGGGTCCTCCTTGCACGTTGGTAGGGAATCAGGACGTGGCGGACAACCAGCCGCTCGTGAATCCTGCGCGACGCAATCCCGTGACGATATAGGGACACCGCTGCATCAAGCTCCACAGTAAACCCGAGCGGTAATTCTCGATCATCAAGATGATCGGCCCCTGATCGAGTCCAAAGTAGCCTTGCGAGTGCCAACCCTGCCTGTATCGAGACCCGTCAGTAAAGGTCGGGTTGAAGCTGCACCTGAAGCCGTACTCGCTCATCATCAGCGGGTAGGCTTCGCGGAAATGTCGGATCGTCGGGAGCACGATCTCCGGCGCGAACGGCAGCGAGGCGACCACCGCCCACGGGGCGATGGTGCCGTCGTCCGGCCCGTGGGGGATGCCGCGCGCCTTGTAGTCGTAGAAGCGGCGCTCGATACCGTCGATCCGGCGGGTCGCCGGGCCGGGGCCGTCGCTCGCCGTAATTCCCCAGCAGTACTCGCCGTAGCCCTTGAACTTCCTCGGGTTCCGGATCGCGTAGCACTGCTGGGCGAAGGTGGCGCGGCGGCTGTTCTCGAAGTAGTCGATGCCGCGCTCGCGCATGTAGACATCCTGGATGCCGCGAAAATCTATCCAGGCGTGCGAGAGCTGGTGGATGAAGAGCGGCCCGGCGTACAGGAACTCCTGGCCGTAGAGCTTCCTCCAGCGGTACGTGCGGGTCCACGCGTCGTAGCTCTCTTCTGGAAGCGGGTGCGTCGGCGATCCCAGGCCCAGCACGTACAGCAGGATCGCCTCGCTGTAGCCCTGCCACCTGTACTTCAGGAATCCGCGCTCCGGCGTCCACCCGTGCGCGATCGTCAGACCTCCGTTCTGGGCCCACAACCAATCAACGCGGCGATACAGGGCATCAGCAAGGCTCCGTATCTCCAGCTCTTCTCTTGCCTCGCGGTCGAAGTAGGTGGCGGCGGTCAATGCCCCGGCGAGCAGGAACGTTGTGTCGATGGTCGACAGTTCGGACTCCCGCGCACGCCGACCAGTCTGCATGTCCAGGAAGTGATAGAAGAATCCTCTGTAGCCGGTCGCGTCCGGTTCTTTACCTTGCGGGCTGTCCCAGAGAAACCGGAGCGTCATTAGTGCCCGCTTGCGAGCTTCGACGCGGGTCACGATTCGGCGCTCCACAGCGGCGGCGTAGGCCGCGAGCGCCAGCCCGACGGCGGTGATGCTCGATGGCGCGCCCTCGCGCGTGCTGTCCGGCACCAGCCCGTTCCGAGGGTTGGTCTCTTCCAGGAAATAGCCGAACGTGTCGCGCTGGAGCTTATCCAGTTCGTCGTCGCTCAGCATCTCGCTACTCTGCCGATGCATGTGCCAGAGCACCAGGCACTCGGACGGGCGGGGATCAACATCGATGGTCTCTGTGGCTCGCCCTCGGGGAACGAGGGCATCATGCATATCCTGGTGGAGGACGTCTCCGGTGCGCGTGACGCACTCACCGCAGCCGGGCTCGAGGTGCGTGATGTGCGCGATGTCGTCATTGCCTCGGTCGAGGACCGACCCGGTAGCGGCGGCGAGTTG
>JBKKDW010000014.1:0-3517 GCA_046708025.1 Candidatus Limnocylindrales bacterium | reverse complement strand
CCCTGGAGCAATACGCGGACGCCGTGCGCGCCGTGCTCCCCAATGACCTGGCCGATGTAGTGCTGGTCGGCTACTCGTTCGGGGGCTTCACCGCTGCGAGGATCGCCGTGGAGCACCCCGAGCTGCCGGTGGTCTACGTCGCGGCCTGGATCCCGCGGCCGGGCGCATCGGTGCTCGATCTCTTCATGGGCCGTGATCCGTTCGCCGACGCTGACGAGGATGCGGCGATGGCCGCCTTCGGCGGGCTGATCGTCGGTGCCGGCCCTGGTCGCTGTGCACTGAACATCGACCAGTACCTCGCCGCGGCCGATCCGATCGAGCGGGACGCCGTCCGGTCATACCTCGAGCGGACGCAGCGGCCACAGGGCATCGCCGCATTGCGTCAGAAGTGGCACGGCGATCTGCCCACATCCGTCCGTCGCACCTACATCCTGACAACCGCCGACACGCTGGTTCCGCCGGAGCTCCAACGGACGATGGCGGCATCGGTGGATGCGGAGATCGTCGAGATCGGCACGGGTCACGGGCCGTTTCGCGAGCAGCCCCAGCGCCTCGCCGACCTGGTCGCCGCAAGCCGGTGATCCCTGTCGAGGATGTTCGACGCTCGCGTCACCTCCCCCGCCGCTCGGTGGCTGCGTACGCCGCCATGACCTTGTCGTGGTCGCCGTCGAAGCGACGATGGAGATCCCGCATGACGTCCCGCTGAGTTGTCCGCGCGCTATCACACAACCTACCTCGGAAGCGTTCCCGCTGAGGGCGTGAACCTAAGACCGACCGTTGGCCCCTCGTTGGCGCGGATCAACTTGGCGAGGACCCGCTTCAAGACGGTGACGTCGTGGTCGGTCAATGGCTCGGAGAAGGAGCGCTGGATCCCTTGCAGATGGCCGGGCCACACCCGGTCGAAGACCCCTCGGCCCAGGACCGTGACAGCGACATCGAACTGCCGCCGATCCTCACGACTCAACGTTCGTTCGACGAGGCCGTCCCGTTCCATCCTGTCCAGGAGTCGCGTCAGTCCGCTTCGACTCAGCTGATAGCCCGAGACCATGGAGGCGACCAGTGCACGCAACGGCAGGACGCCATCCCGAGCCCATGCGAGGTGCACCAGGACATCGAACTCCTCGAGCGTCATGTCCTCGTCGGCCAGGTCGCGGGCGAAGCGGCCCATGATGAGACTCGTCGCCCATTGCAGGTCCCGCCATGCCGAGAGGCGGTCGTCGTCACCGACGTTGGGTGTACTCAGGGTCGCCTCCTATCCGCGATCGGAGTTGCGTCAGCCTCGGGTGCGGGGCTGGGCGTCGTAGAAGGACCTTCCCGTGACCTTCGCCAGCTTGGTCGCCGCCCTGAACGTATCGGACTGGAACCATCCCATCGCCCGGTCGACGTCCTCGGTCCTGATGTGGAACAGCGCCGCGTTGGGGTTCTCGAGGTCCCGATAGGCCGGTCCGTCCTCGATGCCGTAGGTCGCTCGATTGCCCGCGTGGAGATAGTGCTGCTCCTCCCAGGCGGCGAAATCGTCGGTCTCGATCCGGATGAGGATGTCCTGCATGTCCGTGCCTCCGTCTGCCTATGAGCCCTGTTGCCGCCAACGATGACACGGCGGTATGTGATTTGTCAATATGTGTAGATTCATATAACCGCGGCGGCGGGCCGCGGAACCGGTGCGATTGCTGCATCAGCCGGGTCATGAGCACGCTCGAATCGAAGACCTGCTAACTGGACGGCCTACGCTCGCGATTCCACGCTTGGGCCACAACGATTAGCCCGAACTACTTCGTAAACAGCAGGTCCTCAGTTCGAATCTGAGTGTCGGCTCCATTTCTCGGCGTTTTGGAACTCGGCGCGACACGGATTTGGCCTCGAGTGCCGCCCAATCTGCGGGGTGAGGGTCTCGAAGTCGACTCGCGCTCGGCGAGCGAGACGTGTTCACTCCGGGGTCAATAGCTGCTGCGATAGCACCTCGACGAGCCAGCGATTGCATTCGGCGACCGACCAGCCTCGTCCCTTCGCCAGTGCATCGAACAGCTGTGGGCTCAGGAGCACGAGGAGAATGTCGGTGGCGCGCGCCATCCTGATCCCCAGCCTCAGGCCCCCCTTGCGGGCGAGCATCTGGACGATCGTCCGATAGCCCTCGACTCGTCGCTTCTCGCCGAGCTCGTAGACCGACGTGACCTCCGGATCACTCGCGGCTGCGTAGGTCGCTGCCATCAACGGGCCGACGCGACCAAGGATCGGGGTGGTGTTCTCAACCAGGATCCTGAGCGCGTGTCCGGCGTTCGGCTCCGCCTGGAATTCTTCGTACCAGGAGGAATCTTCGGGCCCGACCGGCTCGTCGAAACCCATCACCGCGGCCCCCAGCGCCTCGCCCAGGATCGCGCCCTTCGTGCGGAAGGTGAAGTAGAGCGTCGGGACGGCGACGTCGGCCTCGCGCGCGATCGCCTCCATGGTCGTCGCCACGTAGCCCTTCTCGCAGAACAGACCATACGCCGCTCCGACCATCCGCCGGCGCGTGGCGAGCGTCCGTTCCCGACGTGTCTGGGACTTCGACCGCGTGGCGGTCATCGGCCATCCATTCCTCTCTTGACTCGCCCCGACACAGTGACTATAGTGGGACAATATAGTCCAGCTATAGTATCACATCGACGAGCGGAAGTAGGCGACTGCGATGGCCCAGCGGATCCTCTTCGCGACGATGCCCTTCGATGGGCACTTTAGCCCGCTGACCGGCATCGCCAGGCATCTCAAAGATCAAGGCCACGACGTCCGCTGGTACGCCGGCCCGAGCTATGCCAAGAAGCTGGCCGACCTGGGCGTGCAACACGTCCCATTCACGCGCGCCCGCGAGGTGAGCGGCGAGAACATCGCCGACCTGTTCCCCGCGCGCGCCGGTCTCAAGGGACCGAAGCTACTCTCATTCGATCTCGAACAGGTCTTCGTCGCGAACGTCGAACACCACTACCACGACATCGTGAAGCTGCACGAAACGTTCCCCTTCGACGCCTTGGTGTGCGACCCCGGGTTCTATGCCGCGCATCTCATTGCCGCCAAGCTCAACCCGCGTATCTACTCCGTCGGCGTCGGGCCGCTCGTTATCCTGCCCTACGACCCGCCACCCTTCTTCGGGTTGAAGCCAGCGCGCACGATCGTCGACAAGCTCGTTCACCGCGTCATTCGCGCGTTGCTTAACAGCACCATGAAGCAGGGTGTGAAGACGTACAACACAGTGCTGGCCTCGGAGGGAATGCCGCCGGTCGCAGTTGGCGACTTCTTCGAGCTGACGCGCAAATGCGCCACCTACTACTTCCAGAGTGGCGTGCCGGGGTTCGACTACCCGCGCCGAAGCCTCCCCGCGAACGTGAAGTTCGTCGGCCCGTTGCTCCCTAACAGGAAGGCGACCGTGCCGTCCGTTGAGCTACAGGACAAGCTCCGCCAGTACCGATCCGTGATCGTCGTCTCGCAGGGCACCGTCGACAACACGGACTCCGAGAAGCTCTTCGTGCCCGCGCTCGAAGCGCTC
>JBKKDW010000013.1:0-2602 GCA_046708025.1 Candidatus Limnocylindrales bacterium | reverse complement strand
TCGAGCCGCTGGTAGGCCTTGAGGAGCTTCAGCGCCTCGAGCGTCAGGCCGGCCCGGTCATGGCCCGGTCCCGGGCAACGTTCGCACACGACGCCACCGAGCGGCGGCACCCAGCGGAACCGTTCGGTCGCCTCCAGCATGCGGTCGCACTCCACGCAACGATCGACCTCGGGGCGCTGGCCAAGCTCGTCGAGCAGGTGCATCTCGTACCAGCGCGCCACCCGGCCCGGGGCCGTCGCGGCGTCAAGCAGCTCGTACGCCCGACGCAGGAGCGCGTAGAGCGGCTCGGCCGCGTGGCGCTCCTCGAGCGAACGGTCGGCCAGCTCGGCCAGGTACCAGGCGGTCGCGGTCGATTCGAGCGAATCGCGCAGGTTCAGCCAGGCATGACCGACGCTCACCTGGGTCACGACATCAAACGTCCGACCGCGAGCCAGCGAAACGGTCAGCTCGGCGAACGGCTCGAGGCTGCCACCCAGGCGCGAGGTGGGCCGGCGGATGCCCTTGGCGATGGCCTTGAGCTTGCCGCCGGTCGGGGTGATCAGGGTGAGGACGCGATCCGCCTCGCCAAGATCGAAGCGCGAGAGGACGATCGCCTCGGTCGTGTAGCGGCGCGGGATCGGCATTGGCGCGACGGTATCACCGCACGCCCGACGGTGGTGGGAGTGATCCAGACCGCGCTGTTCTGCGTACCCGCGGGAGACGCCGGTGCGGTAACGTCCCCCGCGCCGGCGTCAACCTGCCCGCCGTTCGGTCGCGCAGGGTCCCAACAGGCTACCTGCGCCGAACACGTTTCGTGTAGACTGCCCGCAAATGGCGACCGCCTCGCAGGACCTGGACCTCGCCGCGCTACTCGCCGACACGGAAACCGAGATTTTCCGGCTCGTCCGGGACCACGACCCGTCGACCCGCGGCCTGTACGAGATGGTCCGCTACCACCTGGCCCTGGACGGCTCGGGCGCGTCGGGCGGCAAGCGGATCCGACCGCTGCTGGGCCTGCTCGCATACGCCAGCATCGCCGGCGATCACCGACGCGCACTGCCGGGTGCGGCGGCGGTCGAGCTCGGGCACAATTTCTCGCTCGTCCATGACGACATCGAGGACGGCGACATCGAACGCCGCCACCGGGCCACGCTCTGGACGATCCACGGCATCCCGCAGGCGATCAACGCCGGCGACGCCCTGTTCAGCCTGTCGCGCATCGCCCTTCACCGGCTGACCGATCTCGGTTTTGCGGATGCCAAGGTCCTGCGCCTGATGCGCCTGTTCGATCAGACCTGCCTGCGCCTGTGCGAGGGCCAGTACCTCGACATCGCGATGAGCGGGTCGGACGAGCTGATGACGGTCGAGCTCTACTTCGACATGATCGGACGCAAGACCGCCGCGCTGATCGCCGCCTCAATTGAAGCCGGCGCCCTGCTGGCCACCGATGACGAGGACGTGATCGCGCGCTACCACGACTTCGGCTGGGCGCTCGGCCTGGCCTTCCAGATCAACGACGACCTGCTCGGGATCTGGGGGGTCGAGCAGGCAACCGGCAAGGAACCGACAGACGTGGCCCACAAGAAGAAGACGCTGCCGGTCATCTACGCCTACGAACATGCCGGCCCCGACGACCGCGCCCGCCTCACCGAGCTGTACGCCACACCCGATCCGGGCTCGACGGAGGTCGCCGAGATCATCGCGATTCTCGATCGGAGCGGGGCACGCGAGTACACCCGGGGGCAGGCCCGTCGCTACCGCGACGAGGCGCTGGCCGCGCTCGATGCGGCGGGCGTGGTCAAGCCCGCGGCGCGCGCGCACCTCGAGGAGATCGTGTTCTCGGTCATCAACGCATAACGGCCGGCGCGGGCGCGATCAGCGATCAGCGATCCGCCTCGTCGTCCGTGGCATCGCCGCCTTCCCGGCTTCGAACCACCAGCACTTTGCCGACCCGCCGTCCGTCGGTGGATTCGACGGTCAGGGTGAGGCCGTCGACCAGCACCTGATCACCGGGCTTGGGCACCCCGCCAATGCGGTGATAGATGAGCCCACCGACCGTGTCGTACTCGTCCTCGTCCTCCAGGCCAAGCTCGGTATCGAACAGCTCGCCCAGGTCGTCGATCGCCGCCCGCCCGTCGATCCTGGCTTCGTCAGCCGAGATCTGGACGATCAGCGGCTCCTCCTCGTCGTACTCGTCCTGGATCTCCCCCACGATCTCTTCGAGCAGATCCTCAATGGTGACCAGGCCGGCCGTCCCGCCGTACTCATCGAGCACGATCGCCAGGTGAACCTTGCGTCGCTGAAACTCGTGGAGCAGGTCGTCCACGCTCAGCGATTCGGGTACGAAGATCGGTGTCCGCAGCAGCGTGCGGAGGGCCGGTGGATCCCCCGCCGCATCCCTCAGGAACGGCAGCAAGTCCTTGGCGTACAGGATGCCCACGATCTCGTCGATCGACTCCTCGTAGACCGGGATCCGGCTGTGGCCCTCGTTGACCACGGTGTTGATCGCCTCCTCCATGGTGGCCCTGGCGGCCAGGGTGACCATGGCGATGCGCGGGACCATGACCTCGTGGATGCGCTGGTCGCCGAGCTCGATGACCGCGTGGATCATCTGCTCTTCCTC
>JBKKDW010000012.1:0-14176 GCA_046708025.1 Candidatus Limnocylindrales bacterium | reverse complement strand
GATGAGGAGGACCGGTGGTTCGCCATCGGCGCCGCCTTCGAGCGCCTGGAGGAGGGGCCGCTTGATGAGGAATTCGGGCCCGAAGATGTCGTGAGCGGTAGCGCGGTCGGCCTCGCCGCGCGCCTCGAGGAGCCGGATCTCGAGCATCTGGCGGGGATAGTTCCACTCGTAGACCGCCGTGTTGACGTCGAGGCCCTCGTCGCACTGGAGGCGGATGAGGCGGGTGCCGAGGCTGGCGGCGAGGACCTTGGCCAGCTCGGTCTTGCCCACGCCGGCCTCGCCCTCGAGGAGGAGCGGCCGCCCGAGTTGCAGGGCAAGGTAGACGGCCGTTGCGATCGACCGATCGGCGATGTAGCCGCGCTCGCGGAAGGCCTCCTGGATGCCGTCGGTCGAATCGAGCGCCTGCGTCATCGGCCGATGCTAGCAGGACGACCGTCGAACACGGCTCAGCCCTCCGGCGCGTCGAGATCGCGGGCGTAGGCAAAACCGAGCTGGCCAAGGTCCTCGCCGCGTCCCTCGGGGCGCGACTGATCCGGCTCCAGTGCTACGAGGGGCTGGACGTCAATACTGCCGTCTACGAGTGGAACTACCCGCGCCAGATGCTCGAGATCCGGCTGCTGGAAGCCCGCGGCGAGGCCGAGCGAGCGACCGCCCACGACATCTTCGGGCCGGACTTCCTGATCCGCCGGCCGCTGCTCCAGGCGCTCGAGACGACCGATGGCGTTGCCCCAGTCCTGCTGATCGACGAGATCGATCGGGCCGACGAGGAGTTCGAGGCGTACCTGCTGGAGATCCTGTCCGACTTCCAGGTCACCGTCCCGGAGATCGGCACCATTCGGGCCGAGACGCCGCCGCGGGTGATCCTGACCTCCAACCGCACACGCGAGGTCCACGACGCGCTGAAGCGGCGCTGCCTCTACCACTGGATCGACTATCCGACCGCCCAAAAGGAGTACGAGATCGTCCTCGCCCGGGTGCCCGAGGCGCCCGAACGACTGGCTCGCGAGGTCGTCGGTTTCGTGCACCGCCTGCGGGCCGCCGATCTGACCAAGGTCCCAGGCATCGCCGAGACGCTTGACTGGGCCGCGGCGCTCCTGTCGCTCGGCGCGCGCGAGCTGGCGCCCGAGCTCGTCGACGAGACCCTGGGTGTCGTCCTCAAGTACGAGGAGGACATTCGGCAGGTTCGCGGCGAGGGAACCCGTCGCTTCCTGACCGAGGCCGCCGCGGGCGGCTGACCGGTCGATCGCCCGTCGGGCCGCGGGCAAGGCGCCGACTCCGGCCGATGGCAGAATCCTGCCATCGGTCCACGCTGTGAGCCTTCGGCTCGGTCAATGGCCGGTGTTCGGCTCGATCCCCGACCATTTCCAGGCCGCGAACCGGGTTGTCACGCTTGAGCCCACCCAGCCCGGCTGGGTGGGCTCACTCCGAGGTAGAAACGCTGCCCAAGGCGCACCATCTGGGCACGTGGCAGGATGCTCGCGTATATGACGCGGACCGCGAGGCAGACCCCAACCGCGCCGAGCCTGAGCTGGTCGAGCCTTGCTGGGTGAGGGGTCGCGGCTCGGGTCCATTCGCAGGATGCCGGGTCGTGGCACGATGGCGGCATGCGGGAAGACTCTGACACCGCCAACTCGGATGTTATGGCCATGGCCCCCTGGGGACTTCCGAACCCCATCGAGCGAATGCCCTACGGTGCCGAAGTCGACGGGAGCCGCCTGCTTGGCGAGGCGGTCGGGTTCGGCCGGTCGCTCCGTGCGGCACGCCTCTCTATCGACCTTGGCGCCAGTGTCGACTTCGCCCGGGCGCTGACCCTGGTCGACATCGCCGATCGCGAGCAGGTGCGCGCCGCCGGGGCGGCCCTGTTCATCAGGCGGCGCGATGACCGGGCGATCTACGATGTCGCCTTCGATGCCTGGTGGCGCCGGCGAACGTCGCGTTACTCGCCCGATGGCCCGTCGACGTTGCGCCGTCCGGATGAGGCAGCGAACGAGGAGATGGCACCTGGCGCCGCTCCGCCAGAGGCCGGTTCGGAGCGCAACGCGGCGCGCGACGAGGAACGCGGCACGCCGATCCCGAGCGTCGGGAGCGATGACGCGGACGAGACGGCGCCGATCGAGGGCGTGGTCATCGCTCCCGACGCCTACTCCCAGGGCGAGATCCTGCGCCATCGCGAGTTCGATCGGATGACCCCGGCCGAGCTGCGCGAGGCGGAACGGCTGGTGGACGCCCTCGTGCCGCGCCTGGAGCGCCGGCGAACACGGCGCTACGAGCTCCACTCGCATGGCCGGCGGTTGGCCCCGCGGGCGATGTTCCGGCGCAACCTGGGAACCGGCGGCCAGTTGCTTACGTGGGTCTGGCGACGTCAGATTCGCGAGCCGCGCTCGCTGGTCGTGCTGTGCGACATCTCCGGCTCGATGGAGCGCCATTCGAGGCTGCTCCTCCGCTTCATCCAGGCGCTCTCGGCGGCGTCGGAAGTGCGCACCGAGTCGTTCGTGTTCGGGACCCGCCTGACCCGGGTCACCCGCCTGCTGCGCGATCGCGACCGGGACAGGGCCCTCGTGCGGGTTGCCGACTCGGTCAACGACTGGGCGGGCGGCACGCGGATCGGCGATTCGTTCCGCGCGTTCAACCAGCGCTGGGCCCGCCGAGCGCTTCGAACTTCGGGCGTGGTGATCGTCGTGTCCGACGGCTGGGACCGCGGTGACCCTGCCATGGTCGCCGCCGAGACGGCCCGACTCCGGCGCAACTGCCACCGCCTGGTCTGGCTCAACCCGCTGGCCGGCACACCCGGCTACCAGCCGCTGGCCGGTGGCATGCGCGCGGCGTTCCCGTACATCGATGACTTCCTGCCGGCCGGCACGGTCGCAAGCCTGGAGCGACTCGGCGAGATTCTCGGCGGCGTCCGGGCTGGCGACACACGACGGGGAAGCGAGGCCGCCGCGCATGCCGCGCTCCCTTCCGTGGCGGTCAGCGGCGCAGTGCCTCCGTCGGTCGGTGCCCCGCCGGCCATCCTCGGTGGCGATCCGATCGACCGATCGGCGGCGAGGCCACTGCGATGAAGCAGCTGCTCGAAACGTTCGACAGCTGGCAGGAGGACGAGGCCGGTGTTGGGCGCGCCGTCGTCGTCCGGACCTTCGGTTCGGCGCCGCGTCCCGAGGGCGCCGTGCTCCTGTACGCCGATGATGGACGGATCGCCGGCTCGGTCAGTGGTGGCTGCGTCGAGGGCGCCGCGGCCGAGGAGATCCAGCGCGCTCGCCAGACCGGCCGCGCCCGGGTGATCCGCTACGGGATCAGCGACGAGCAGGCCTGGGACGTGGGACTGGCTTGTGGCGGCACGATCGACGTCCTGGCCCAGCCGGAGGCGCCGGCGATCGTGGTCGCCGCGGCACGGGCCGCGCAGGGGGCTGGCGGCCATGGGTCGGCCGTGGTCACGCCACTCCCGCCCGATTCGCCTCCGGGCGAATTCGGGCCGCACCAGCCGGGCGACGGGGCGCCACCCGAGGCCGAATTGGTCGTCACGCAGGACGGACAGCTGCGCGGTTCACTTGGCACGGCCGAGCTTGATGCCGCGCTCGTTGACGCGGCCGCCGAGGCCTTGCGGCGCGGCCTTTCACGGACGGTCGAGATGGGCGGGCGGTCGCTCTTCATCGAGGTCTTCCCGCTTCGACCTCGACTGGTGGTGGTCGGTGGCGTGGAGGTCGCCCGATCGCTCGTCCGGCTGGCCCGCGAGCTCGGCTACGAGACGGTCGTGGTCGATGGGCGGGCTGCCTTCGCCACGCCCGAGCGCTTTCCCGAGGTTGACCGCCTGATCGTCGGCTGGCCGGACGAGGTCGCCGAGGAGATCGGCCTCGGCCCTCACGACGCGGTCGCCGTTCTCTCGCACGACGTCAAGTTCGACGAGCCGGCAATCATCGAGGCACTCCGCCGTGGCTGCCGGTACGTCGGCGCGGTCGGATCGCGCAAGACCCAGGGCGACCGTCGTTCCCGGCTTTTGGAGGCCGGCGTGGCCGAGGCGGACCTGGCGAGGCTGCGCGGTCCGGTTGGGCTGGACCTGGGAGGTCGGACGCCGGCCGAAACTGCGCTGGCGATCCTGGCCGAGATCGTGGCCGAACGCTACGGCGGGAGTGGCGTGCCGATGCGCCAGCGGGCAACGGCTTGACCTGACGATGGGCGAGCGAGTGGCTATTGTCCTGGCGGCTGGCGCCGGCACACGCTTCGGCGGCGGCAAGATCCTGGCCCCACTGCAGGCCAGGCCGTTGCTGCAACACACCCTGGACCGGATTGCCGAAGCCGGCCTGGGCGAGGTGGTGGTCGTCCTCGGGAGCGACGCCGACGCCGTCGAGGAGGCCATCTCGTGGCGCCGGGAGCGCAGGGTTCGCAACCCCGAGCCGGAGCGCGGGCTGTCCAGCTCGCTACAGGTCGGGATGACCGAGCTCGATCACGATGCGGACGACGCCCTGATCCTGCTGGGTGACCAGCCGCTCGTCCCGATCGAGGCGATTCGGGCCCTGCTGGACGCGCCGGTCGATCCTGATCGGCCGATCGTCGTGCCCGCGTACGCGGAGGAGCGCGGCCGCAATCCGGTGCTCCTCCGGCGCGACGCGTTTCGATTGGTCGCCAGTGCGAATGGCGATCGCGGCCTGGGGCCCATCCTGGCCGCCCACCCGGAACTCGTCCAGGAGATCCCGGTCGCGGGTGCGAACCCGGACGTCGATACGCGCGCGGACCTGGCCAGGGCGATCGAGGCGGCATGGGGCACGCGCGTGCGCGCCAATCGCGAGCAGGTGGAACGCATTCGCGAGGTGCCCGACGAGGCGGACTTCTACGCTCCGGTCCGCGCGCTCTTCCGGGCCGATCCAACTCGGCGCGACGATCCAGTCCTCAACGCTCTGTTCGACCTGGTCCGCCCGGGCGAGACCTGGCTGGACATCGGGGCTGGCGCCGGTCGATTTGCGCTGCCGCTCGCGCGTGTCCTGGACGACTCGGGCGGTTCGGTCGTCGCGCTCGACGCGTCACCGTCAATGCTCGAGAGTTTGCGCGAGATCGCCGCGGACTACGCCATCCAGAACATCCGGACGCTCGAGGGTCGCTGGCCCACCGAGCAGGCGGCGACCCAGCTCCAGGCGGATGTGGCCTTGATCGCGCATGTCGGGTACGACGTCGAGGCGATCGCGCTCTTCCTGGATGGACTGGAGGCGGCGGCGGGGCGGCTTGCCGTCGCGGTGCTCATGCAGCGCGTCCCAGCGTCGGCCGCCGACGCGTTCTGGCCGCTCGTCCACGGCGAGGCGCGGGTGGCCCTGCCGGCACTGCCTGACTTCCTCGAGCTGCTCGAGGCCCGCGATCGGGGCCCCGCGGTCACGATGATCGCCGAGCCGGCCCGCCGGTTCGAGTCCCGCGAGGCGCTCGAAGGGTTTGTCCGGCGACAGCTCTGGATCGATCCAGCGGGCGCGAAGGACGCGCTCGTTCGCGCTGCGCTGGACGACCTCGTTGTCCGCGACGGGGACGGCTGGACCATTCGTGATCGAATGCCGTCCGACGTCGGTGTGGTGACGTGGCGACCACGCTGATCATGGCCCCGCCGGCCCTGACCTGTACCATCGGGCCGACTGACCTCGCAACCGCCCTCGTCGTCCCAGGAGACCCAATGCACTTCCAAGGTTCCGTTCCGATCAAGGCATCCCGGGAGAAGGTCTGGGCGTTCGTGACCGATCCGCGCCAGGTCGGTCAGTGCGGCCCCGGCGTGGAGAGCATCGAAGTCATCGACGCCACCCACTTCAAGGCGACGGCAAAGGTCGGGATCGGCTTCATCCGGGCTCGATTCGTGGTCGACATGGAATTCGCCGAGCAGGAACCGCCCAATCGCGGCGTGATCAAGGCCCAAGGCCAGGCGCCCGGCAGTGCCGTTGACGCGACAGCCGAGATGCGCCTATCCGATGGTGCCGGCGGCGGGACGGTCATGGACTGGAACGCCGACGTGAACATCGCGGGGACGCTGGCCAGCCTGGGCTCGCGCTTGATCGAGGGGACGGCCAACAAGATGATCGGCCAGACCTTCGACTGCATGCGGAGCAAGCTCGAGGCCTGACCGGCGTGGAGCGCCTGTCCAGGGTCGTCGGGCCGATCGCGACCAACGTCCACATCCTGGCCGATCCCCGCTCGCGAGAAGCGATCGCGATCGACACCGCGACGCCAAGCCTGGCCTGGATCGCCGATGAGCTGGCGGCGCGCGCCTGGACCCTCAGGTTGATCGTCTCCACCCACGGCCACTGGGATCACATCGGCGACAACGCGGCCGTCGCGAAGCACACCGGGGCAGAGATCGCCGTTCACCCGCTCGACCGCGACCGGCTGGAGCACCCTCGGCCGTCGTTCGCGCCGTTCGAGGTCCCGCCTTCAGTGCCGGCCGTGGAGCTGTCCGAGGGCGGGATCATCCGGTTCGGGCAGCTTCGCCTTGAGGTCCTGCACACCCCGGGCCATACCGAGGGATCGGTCTGCCTGTACGCGCCCGACGACGGCCTGCTCTACAGCGGCGACACCCTGTTTGCCGGCGGCTGGGGACGGGTCGACCTGCCCGGCGGCGACACCGAGGCGATGGTCGCCTCGCTCGCCAGGTTGTCCGGCCTCGAGGACCTGGTCGCGGTCTTTCCAGGCCACGGTGGCTCGACGACCATCGGTCGCGAGCGGGCCTGGCTGGAGCTGGTGCGCGATGGGGGCCGGCTCTTCGCCTGAACCGATCTCTCCCTAGCCTACCAGCGGCCGCTGGTAGGCCGCAGACCGGGAGAAGAGGACGAAGCCAAGGCCCTCGTACAGGCCCAGTGCCCCGTTGGCGTTCTCCGAGTCGACGCCGAGCATCGCCTCGTCGAGCCCGGCTTCGCGCAGCCGCGCAAGGGAGGCCGCGGTCATGGTCCGGGCAAGGCCCCGCCGGCGCCACGGTCGGCGGACGCTGATCCGCTCCAGCCAGCCGCGGTTAACGCCCAGCTGCCGGTTCTCTTCGGCCCAGACCCAGTTCTCGATGACGCCGGCAACCTGGTCACCAGCCCAGGCGACGACCCACAGCGAGGTGTCGAGCTCGGACTTGGCGAAGGTGGCACGGAACCGGTCGTCGCCCCAATCGTGGCTGCCCCAGTGGTCCCGGAACGCCTTGTTCTCGGCGTCGAAGATCGTGCGGTGCTGGTCCGGGCTGACCGGACGAAGCTCGATGCCCTCGGGCACGGTCGCGTCCGGGATGTCGTCGCGGAGGTTGCGTCGCATCAGGAAGAAGTGCCGGACCGGTTCGAAGCCCGCACCGGCCAGCAGCGCCCGATGAGCGGCCTCCTGCTCCTCCGCAAACCCCTGGGCGACGACGGGCGTACCGGGCCGTTCGGACGCAGCCCGCTCGGCCGCGCGGCCAAGGTTCCAGGCCAGCAGCGACGTGCCCAGCCCGCGACGGCGAAAGGCCGGGTGAACCGTGCCATAGACGTCATAGGTCGCGGTCCCATCGCGCACGGTCCGCTCGACACCGCTTGAGGCGATGATCCGGCCGTCGACTTCTACGAAGACCAGATCGCGCGCCGGATCGAGGCTCTCCTGGTCCTCCAGCTCGACCTGGAGGTTCTCGGCGGTTGGACGCCACGGGATGTCGTCGAAGGGGTGGGCTGCGTCCATCAGCTCGGCCAGCCGGGCGTAGTCCGAGGCGTCCCGGAAGTGGCGCGCCCGGAGGCCCGGGATGGACAGCTCGTCGAGCCTGGCCAGCGGCATCATCGGTCGTCTCCGTACTTGCGCTTCATGTGCTCGTTGACCGACTTGTGGATGATCTTCCAGGTGCGCCGGCTCTCCGCGCGGGCACGCGGGTCGGCCTCCCGGTTCAGTTGCGCGGCCTCCCTCTCCAGCTTCCGATGGCTGGCCAGGCGCTCCTCGGTCAGGCGCCCGTCATCGAGCGCCACGCGCACCGCGCAACCTGGTTCGCCGTGGTGCTGGCAGTCGCTGAAGCGGCAGGCGGCGGCCAGCTCGGCGACATCGTCGAACGCGGTTTCGACACCCTCGTCCGCGCCCAGGACCTTCAGCGCGCGAATCCCGGGCGTATCGACGAGGAGCGCCCCGTTCGGCAGTGCGAACAGCTCACGGTGGGTGGTGATGTGCCGCCCGCGGGAGTCCGAGGCGCGGACGGCAGCGGTGGCCTGGCGATCCTCGCCGAGGAGCACGTTTACCAGCGTTGACTTGCCGACGCCCGACGATCCGAGGATCGCGGCTGTCCGGCCTGGCAGCAGCCGGACGCGGAGCTCGTCGAGTCCGGCGCCGGTCCTGGCGGAGACGGCCATCCTCGCGACGCCGGGTGCGATCGCGTCAACGGCCACGAGCCGCCCATCGACGTCATCCGCCAGGTCGGACTTGTTGAGCACGACGATCGGGGTGATCGCGCTCGACACGGCAACAGCCAGGTAGCGTTCGATCCGTCGCAGGTTGAAGTCGTTGTCCAGGCCCGCCACGAGGAGCGCGATGTCGATGTTCGAGGCCATGATCTGTTCGTCGTCGATGCCCGGCGTGCGCCGGGTATTGTCGGTCGCCATTCGCTTGAAGGCGCTCCGTCGCGGGAGCACCGCAGCGATGACGCCGGCGGCGTCCAGGGCAACCCAGTCGCCGACCGTCGGAAAGTCGGCGTGGCCGAGTGTCGCGAATCGGAATGTGCCTGAGACGCCGGCCGGACGATCGCCCGACCCGTCACGCACGATCGAGGTCTCGCGGTGGACGGCCACGACGCGGGCCGGGCGATTCCCGTCGGCTTCGAACGGCCCGAACGTTTCCGCCCAGCCAGCGTCCCAGCCGAGCGCGACGAGCGCGACATCCGGGGCGGCCAGGGCGACCATCTCAGCCGACTCGCTTGAGCTTGCCGGTACGCTTGGCGTAGCGCTCGGCGCGGCCGAACGCCCACAGCCCGAACGGGATGAGCAGGGCGCCCATCACGATCAGCGGCCAGACGTCGTCGAACAGCGCGCTCACCGGGACCCCGTCGACCAGGCCGGCCCGCACCCCGTGCAGGACGTAGGTGGCCGGCGACAGGTGCGACAGGACCTGCATCCAGGACGGCAGCACGTCGATCGAGTAGTAGACGCCGCTGACCAGGAGCAGGCACGACTGGAGGACGAAGGTCATCTGGGCGCCGCGCTCCACGTACAGCAGCGGCAGGATCGCCGCGATCATCCCGATCCCGACAAAGCTGAATGAGCCCAGGAGCATGAACGCCACGGCGGTGACCGGATCGGCGTTGGACAACTCGAGCTGCGGGAAGAACAGGACCAGCGCGACGAAGATGACGGTCGTGTGGATGAGGCCGTACAGCATCGCGTAGACGACCGAGCCGAGCAGCTGCGATGAGCGCCGGATCGGCGCCATCATCGTGTACTCGAGGGTGCCCTCCCAGCGTTCGACCGAGATGGTCTCGGCAATCCAGCTGAACACGACCGACAGGTAGTTCCAGAAGATCGCCCCGACCATCAGGGTCAGCAGCAGCGTCGGGCTGCCCTGGTCGGCACCGATGAGCGAGATCGACAACGCGCCCGCGACGGAATAGACCAGGAAGGCGACCTCCCAGCCCCAGTAGCGGCGAGTCAGAAAGAAGTTGCGCTCGATGAAGGCGTACGACGTCTTCAGCTCACGGGCGACGATGGTCACGAGATTGATCTCCTGGCGGGTGAACTGATCCGGCCCTCAGCGGGACCGGACCAGCTCGTGCGATGGCTCCGCCGCCACGCGGGCGCCGATCGCGATGATCGAGCGACCCAGGAAACGGCGCAGGGATGGACGCGGGATGCGCGCCAGCCGCTGGTCGGCGGCGTAGGCGATCTCCCGATCGATCCGCTCCTGGACGAAGCGGCGCTGGATGTCGTGGTCCATGTACATGACAATCACCTCCATTCAGTCGGTCTCGGCGTCGTCGTCCTCGACGTCATCGTCGAGCGAGCGGCCCGTGTAGGTCATGAACACGTCTTCGAGGGTCGCCGGGCGGCCCAATCGATTGGCGGCGAGGGCGATCAGGCCCGCGGGTGTGTCCTCAGCGACGACCCGGCCGTCGTTGAGGATCGTGATCCGGCCGCACAGGCGCTCCGCTTCGGCCAGGTCGTGGGTGGTGAGGACGATGGTCGCGTCGTGGGTGGCCCGGAGTTCTTCGATGAAGGTCTGGACATCGAGCTTTGAGCGCGGGTCCAGGCCGGTTGTCGGCTCGTCCAGGAGCAGCAATGCCGGGCTGGTCAGCAGGGCTCGAGCGATCGAGACCTTCTGCTGCATCCCTCGGCTCATCTGCTCGATCGGCCGACCGACACGCTTTGCCGAGATGCCCAGGCGGGCCAGAATCTCCAGCGTGTCGTGCTTTGCCTTCCCACCATCCAGACCGTACAGCCGGGCGGCGAAGAGCAGGTTCTCCATGGGGCTCAATTTCTTGAAGAAGGCGGCGTCCACGCTGACCCGATTGATCAGCCGCTTGACCGCCATCTCGTCGCGCTCGATGTCGTGGCCGAAGACCTCGACCCGGCCCTGGTCGAGGGTCAGGAGTCCCGATATCAACCGGATGAGGGTCGACTTGCCCGACCCGTTGGCGCCCAGGATCCCGTGGATGTCGCCGCGCTCGAGGCGCATCGACACGTGCGAGATCGCGATCACCGGCTTGCGCTTCCGTCCGACGACGAACAGCTTGCTGACGTCCTCGATGAGGAGGGCGGGCTCGCCGTGTCGGTCGGGCAGGCGGTCGTGCGGCTGGTCGAGCTCCGCCGCGAGCGTCTGGCCGGTTGAGCCGTTCTTCAGTTCGGGGGTGAGGGTGGCGGTCACGGTGGTGCTCCAGGGTGGAAGACTGCGAGAGGAGGCTCGGTAACGAAAGAAGCCGCGGGTCCGATCCGACGCTGTCGTCGGTGAGCCTCGCGGCTCCTGCTGTCCGGTCCCGCCGGCAGGCAGGGAGGCAACGAAAAAGCCGTGGGGCCTGATCTGGCCCCACGGCTCTGGTTCGTCCGGAAGGCGGTCCTTCCGCCTGCGGTCTAGCTCGAGATGGGCACAGATCTCCCGATTGCATCGACGCGGAAAGGCGCCGTGCGACGGGGGAGGAGCGTCTTCTTCAACATTCGGAGCCGCCTCCTCGAGCACTGGACGTTTGCGCGCGATCTGCGAGCCGACGGGAGTCTACCCGCTTCGTCAGACGGGTGTCAAACGCGGGATGACGGTCGATCTATCGACCACCGCCGGACCCGATCGCAACCGGCGGTGCGCCGGCGCGACGAACCCCTTGTGGAGCTGTCGGTCCGAGGCGTACCGTGGTCACCTGTCACTCACGCTCCGGCCAGAGGTGATCGAACATGCGCCGTCGAATGCGCCGAGGCGTACGCCTCATCATCGCCCCCTACGTCGTCGTCCTGGTCCTGGTTGCTGCCGTGTTCCCGGCGGCCGCCGTCGGGGCGCCATCGGAAGCGAAGGCGGACAGAGTCCAGGTTATCGTCACGTACGACGACCATCCGGGCCGGGCGGACGAGCGGGCGATTGAGCGACTCGATGGCAAGGTCAGGCATCGCTACCGGATCGTCGATGCCATCGCGGCCGAAGTCCCGCGCGGCCTGCTCAAGCAGCTCGCGGGCCAACCCGGCGTGACGAGCGTCGAGCTCGACGGCAAGCTGACCTCGTTCGACCACGGCGCCAATTCGGGTGATCTCGAGTACGAGAACGCCTGGGGTGTCGAGCACATCGGTTCACGTGCCGTCCACCTGGCCGGCATCAACGGCACCGGCATCAAGGTCGCGGTCATCGATACCGGCATCGACTACATCCACGATGACCCGGTCGACGTGCCGTACGTCGTGGACCCGGAGTTCACCGGTATCTACGCGGGCGGCTACGACTTCTTCAACGGGGACGCCGATCCGTTCGACGACAACGGCCACGGGACCCACGTCTCCGGGATCCTCGCCGCCGCGCACAACGGGTATCTCGTGACGGGTGTCGCCCCCGGCGTCGATCTGTTCGCCCTCAAGATCCTCAACGCGAACGGCGAAGGTGAATACTCGGGGCTCATCGCCGCCCTCCAGTGGATCGTCGACTACAACGTGGCGAACGCGGTCGACATCCGGGTCATCAACATGAGCCTCGGCGGGCACGATGTCTCGGCCGCGCTGCAGTCGGCCGTCGAGGCGACCGCCGCGAGCGGCGTCCTGCTGGCGGCTGCGTCCGGCAACGTCAATCCGCTGGTCTGGCAGGAGTTGCTGTACGGCTGCCCGGTCGCCTATCCGGCGGCCTATCCGGACGTCCTGTCGACGACGTTCACCAATGGGAACAACGCGCTGACCGGCTATTCGTGCACGGGCCCCGAGGTGGATGTCGCGGCGCCGGGCGATGAGATCGCCTCGACCGTGCCGGTCGGGACCTGCATGTTCTGCGACCCGAAGGGTTACTCGTTCCAGAGCGGAACCTCGATGGCCTCACCGCACCTCGCCGGGACCCTGGCCCTGCTGCTCGATGCCGGGCTCACCGACACGGGCAACCCGGGGCTGCTCGATGACGCTCGCTCGGCCATCTGCTCGACGGCGGATGCGGGCTTCGGCGTGAACTCGACCCCGATTCCGACGAACGACCCGCGCTACCCCAAGTACTTCGGATGCGGCGTCATCGATGCCGACGGCGCGGTCCTCGGACTGGTGCCGCCGCCCCCACCGCCTCCGAACAGCCCGCCCATCGCGGTCGACGACGCGGCGACCGTAGCCGAGGATGTCGGCGGGTCGATCGCGGTCCTGGCCAACGACACCGACGCCGATGGCAACTCCCTCTCCATCGTCAGCGTCGGGACTCCGGCTCACGGCACGACGGTCGCCAATGCCAACGGGACGGTGACGTACATGCCGGCGGCGAACTACTTCGGGTCAGACGCATTCGACTACGTCGTCGGCGACGGCGCCGGCGGGACGGACACGGCGTCGGTCAGCGTGACGGTCACCTCCGTCAACGATCCACCCGTCGCCAACGACGATTCGGCCTCGACGCCGTATCAGACCGCGGTCGCGGTGCCGGTCCTCGCCAACGACACGGACGTCGACGGTGACCTCCTGGGAGTCGTCAGCGTCGGTGCGGCAAGTAATGGCACGGTCACGATCGGGCCAGGTGGCTCGGTGACCTATACGCCGGCCGCCGGGTACTCCGGTCCGGACGCGTTCACGTACATGGCCGGCGACGGGGCGGGCGGCACCGACACCGGCGCGGTCAGCGTGACGGTCGGAGCGGCATCGCCGCCACCGTCGCCGTTCCATGTCGGCGATCTCGATCGATCCGCTACAAAGTTCGGAAATCGCTGGACCGCGCGGGTGACGATCGGGGTCGATAGCGCGACCCACGCAGCGCTCGTGGGTGCCGTCGTGACCGGGAGCTGGAGCAGCGGTGGGACGGCCACGTGCACGACCGGGACGAACGGACGTTGCCTCGTGTCCAAGGCGAAACTGCCCGGCACGACGACCGGCGTCACGTTCACCGTCACATCCGTCGTGTGGTCCGGCGGGAGCTACGTCCCATTGGAGAACCACGACCCTGACGGCGACAGCAACGGCACCGCGATCTCCGTCGCCAAGCCCACCTGACAGGCCGGGGCGGAGTCAGGCCCCGGGCGATTGACGCTCCGGGGAGCCGAGCCGTACGCTGCCGTCCCGAGCCGTTGCAACCCGTCCATCGCTGGAGTCAACGTGGCC
The DNA here is from genome assembly GCA_046708025.1 of Candidatus Limnocylindrales bacterium. GTDB lineage: Bacteria > Chloroflexota > Limnocylindria > Limnocylindrales > CSP1-4 > SPCO01. Next base: position 494 of record JBKKDW010000012.1, on the reverse strand, counting down.
GACACCTCGCCCGGGCGGGGCGGATGGGCCTTCCGTCCCATCCCGCCGGAACCGCGCTCGATCGCGGAGCTGATCAGGACCGGCACGCTCGACGCGGAACTGGCCGCCACGCTATGGCTGCTCATCGAGAGCCACGTTCCGCTGATCGTTGCAGCGGAAGCGCGCGGCTCAGGCAAGTCCACCCTCCTCCACGCCTTGCTGGACTTCCTGCCACCGGCCACGCGGGTCGTCGAACTGGCCGGCGACGCTGAGAGATTCGGCTGGCTGCCTCAGGCACCCGAACTGGGCTGGCCCGCCGCCGCCCGCCCGCCCGCCCACAACACCCGTCCGATTCGTCCGGACGACACGGTCCTGCTCGCCGCCGAGCTGTCCGATCACACCCCGGCCTACACCTGGGGCGCGGCGGCCCGGATCGCTGTGCGCGCGGCCTCGATCGGCTATGGCCTGGCCGCCACGATCCATGCCGAGTCGCTCGACGCCGTCTTCGACGTCCT
>JBKKDW010000011.1:0-3308 GCA_046708025.1 Candidatus Limnocylindrales bacterium | reverse complement strand
GAGGTGGGTCCGATCTTCCATGACAAGGGCGGGACGTTCTACCACCTCGGCACCGAGTGGCAGGTCATCGGCCCGGACCCGAACCGCAGCGACTACGGCTCCTTCGCCAGGTTCAAGGACCCGGACGGCAACGGCTGGGTGCTCCAGGAAGTCCGGCAGCGGGCTCCGGGACGCTGATGGCGGCGGACCGCACGGAAGCTGTCACCGCGCTGCTGAGCGCGGCCGAAGCGGCCCACGGCGTCTACGAGACGACCGAACTGAACGGTGTTTACGACCAGGCATGGCCGGCGTGGTACGCCGCGTGGGCCGTCGGGCGCGGGATCGGCGAGCTGGTCGGCCCTCACGTCACGGCCGACCGACTGGGCCGGTTCCTTGCCAGCACTTTCGCCGACTTCAAGACGATCGAGCCCACGCCCGCGGAGGGATGGGCGGCTTACACCGCCCGCCAGGTCACGACCGAGCTGTAGCTGGCTTGCACCGCGCTCGCATCCGGGAGTAGGCCCGCAAGCGGCGTCCCCTGACCACGCTGGCATCATGGCGCGGTGCATCGCACGCAGACGTTGAATGTCCTCGTGATCGGTACCGGCGCAGCCGGTCATCGGGCCGCGATCGCGGCCACCCAGGCGGGCGTCCAGGTGCTCATGCTCGGGAAGCGGGCGCCCATGGCGCCCACACGGTGCGCAAGCCGCTCGTGGTGGGCGAGCCACCGTTGCTCACGGAGCCGCACCTGCTCGGGAGTCGGCTCGTACTCGGGCAAGCGATAGCCCGTGCACTGGCCCGGATGCTCGGCTATGCGTCGGGAGGTCATTAGCCTGAGCCAAAACACAAGCTCGCGGTCGGTAAGGGCCATGCATCGACGTTCTCATACCGATGCAAGAGGCTTATCGCCGCTCCCGCTTCGGAGCCAGGCTGCTTCAACGCACTACTCGTGACACCAGAGATGACACAAACGGGGCCGATAGTTCGGTGCGACAGGAGGTCGACCGGGGCCTCCGAAAAGGGAAGGGCACCGAGATGATCGAGGGGATCGTGGTCGTATCCGCGACGGCGAATCGCGCGGCGACCTGGTTTGAGCAGCGTTCGTGCCGTGGGAAGGTTCAATTCGCGACGCGGTGGGAGGCCCGTGCGGCTGCCCGCGACATCGTGCGCAGGGTAGGTGGGACGGTCATGCCGTACCACTGCCGGTTCTGCGATGGTTGGCACGCTGGGCATCCCATGAAGGCGGGTCGATAGCGAAACTGGACGACCGCTGCGACGGCGCCTAGGATGGGGAGCGGAGCCCATCTGCACCGTGGGCTTGTGGGGGACTCTCGATGATCGAGCGCGCGATTGGCGACGCCAGGTTTGGCGATCGTCGGCCCAGTGCACCGCGGGACGTCAGCGAAACGGCCGGTCGAAACGCCGATCGGCTGGTCCCCGATCGATCACGCACGCCACGTGACCTCGCCACGGAGCGACGGCGATGAGCGGCCGCCCCTGGACCGAGCAGGAGTATCGGCGCCTGTTCGGCACGTTTCCCCCGAATGGTGGAAGACCATCACGCGGTGACTTCGGGGTGCTCGCCCGCGAGTTCGATCGATCGGTCGATGCCGTGTCCTGGCAGTGGGAGGACGGCGCCAGCTACGTGACGGGGCGCTCTGCCTCGACCACAAGCGACGCTCTCAAGTCATGGCTCGATCGAGAAGTCGGACGATGAAGGTGGTCAGCTGGAACCTGGGAGCGGCATTCGGGGCGTACGTCGAGTCGCACGACCGTGCGTGGAATTGGCTGGCGGCCGTCGATCCCGACAGCCTCCTGGGCCGTTTCGGCTCTTACCCGGCGACCGCATTCGTCCGCGTCCGCGACGTATCACTCCTCGTCGCCTCGGTCCATACCAGGGCCGCCGTCGCCCCGGAATGGGCGACCGCTGGCTTCGATCGAGCGGCGATGGCGCGCAAATCCGTCGGTGAGCCCTGGTCGAACGACGTCGCCTTCGCCGGCTATCGCGACCTCGTCGCCGACCGGCGCTTTCTCGTCGGTGGCGACTGGAACACGGGTCTTTGGGCCGATGAGAATGGTCGGCTCAAGCCAGACGGCGTGGAGTTCCTCGATCGAGCCGAGGCGGCCGGTTGGAAGGACGTGAGCCTCATCGAGGAGGGCCGAACCTGGTACGGCTTCGAAGGCATTCGGCCGTATCAGCCCGACCACGTCTTCGCGGATGAGCTGACCGCTTACCACAATCGCACGAGGTCGATCGACACCTACCCGGTGAAGACGCTCGAGCTTTCGGATCACGCGCCGCTGGTCCTCGACCTCGGGGTTGTCCAAGTCGACAGCGGCACGCTGCTCGTCGGGGACCCGCTGTATGCCCTGCCGAGTGCCGAGGGATCCAGAGCCGGGATGGACTACCAGGCGGTCATCGACGCCGATCTGGGTGGCTTCGCAGCGCCCTTCGCGGATCAGCCGGTTCTCCTGATCGGGCGATTCGGCGGCGACGGTGCCTACGGCGTGTTTGGGGAGTTCAGCGAGGGCGAGTTGGTTCGACTCGTCGTCGACTTCGACCCACTCGCCGTTGACGGGGCGGACGCGTGATGGGCGTCGAACGGTCCGGACGCGCGTACTCAACGCTCTCGCCGTTGTTGTGCCTCGCCCACCGTTCGAGGCGGGGGCCGGCCGAGATCGATTCGAAGGCGCCATCGGCATCGACCATGTCCAAGGAGAGCGTACGTGGCGATCGACCGCCCTCTGTAGCGTCGATGATTGCCGGCCAGGCCTCGAGCGTCGACTTGTATCGACCGAGGACCTTGTTCGACGGGATCAGCCGCAGCTGGTACCCCACGGCCCCGTCGATGAAGATCTCCGTCTTTTCGCCGGGTTTGCGGGCGAATGGATTGGGTAGCCACTCGACCCGGGAAAGGTCGATCTCCGGGATATCGAGATCCGAGTCATCGATTGATGTGGTCATCGCGTGCGCGCTTCGTGGCGCGCCGTGCGGAGATGATCCTGGGCCTGGCGCCCGAGGTGGAGGCTACCACGACCAGGAGTCTGCCAGGTTGGACCAGCCGACGACTCTCACGCGCATGTCTCCTGGTTTACCGACGTCGCGGCCCCACGAAGTAAGCGGGCTGTCAAGAACCGTCTCAGCCTCCTCGAACGTGATGCCATGTTTGCGGGCATTGATGCGCGCCTTTCGCTTGTCCCACTCGTATCTCGACACCGCGGGACGGTAGCCATGGCCGCTTACCCGGGGCTTAACCCATGCTGACGGCCGTGGAACCGGCGAGCGCTGCTCTCACCGACGCCCAGCGCCGGATCGTCGAGTGGGGCGA
>JBKKDW010000010.1:0-3849 GCA_046708025.1 Candidatus Limnocylindrales bacterium | reverse complement strand
GGCCATCAACGGGGTCGCCGCGGGGGCCGGCGCGTCACTCGCCTTTGCCTGCGACATCCGCCTGGCAGCCGAAGGATCCAGCTTCGTCCTCGCCTTCGGGCGGATCGGGCTGGTGCCTGACAGCGGGGCGACCTGGTTCCTGCCGCGCCTGGTCGGGCCGGGCAAGGCCGCCGAACTCGCCCTGCTCGGTGACTCGCTGTCCGCCGCCGAGGCCCACCGAGTCGGCCTCGTGATGCGTGTCGTGCCCGCCAACGCGCTCGCGGAGGACGCCCGGAGCGTCGCCGCCCGCCTGGCCGAGCTGGCACCGCGGGCCCTGGCCCTGACCAAGCGCGCGCTCCAGCGCAGCTGGTCGCTCAGCCTGGACGAGGCACTGGAGGAAGAGGCGTGGCGCCAGGGGATCGCCGGAGCCACCGCGGATCACGCCTAAGGTATGGCCGCCTTCCTCGAGAAGCGGCCGCCACGGTTCCGCGGGGAGTGACGGGCCGGCGGGCCGCGTCGCAAGACGGCTCCCGCCGGCGTCGGTCCGATTGACCAACCATCCGGCCAGCCGTAGGCTGACCCGTGCCGACATGACCGACCCGCTTGCGCTTGAACCGATCCTGGGACCGCTCGAACGCGCCCTGCCGGGCTTCAACGATGACCTCCCGCACGACGAGCGCTTCGCCCTGTTCGAGGCCCACGTCACGGCCGGCGGCAAGGTCGAGGCGACCGACTGGATGCCCGACGAATACCGGACGGCGGTCCTGCGCTTCGTCGAGATGCATGCCAACAGCGAGCTCATGGGCGTCCTCCCGGAGCGGGAATGGCTGATGCGGGCGCCGACCCTGCGCCGCAAGCTCGCCCTGACCGCGAAGGTCCAGGACGAGGTTGGGCATGCCCAGCTGCTCTACCGCATCGCCGAGGACCTCGGCAAACCGCGCGAGGCCATGTTCGACGACCTGCTGGCCGGCAAGACGAAGTTCCACAACGTCTTCCACTATCCGACGGTCGGCTGGGCGGACGTCGGGATGATCGCCTGGCTCGTCGACGCCGCCGCGATCGTGGCCCAGCAGGCGCTCCGCGACAGCAGTTACGCCCCATACGCGCGGACGATGCGCAAGATCTGCTGGGAGGAGTCCGTCCACATCATGCACGGGCGGGATGTGGTCGTGACCATGGTCACCGGGTCCAGCGCCCAGCGGGCGGCCATCCAGGACGCCCTGGATCGCTGGTGGGGCCCGCTCATGCAGATGCACGGCCCGCGTTCGCCGCGCGAGAAGGACCGCGACTTGCACTGGCGGATCAAGGCCAGGACTTCCGAGGAACTGCGCCAGGAGTTCATGACCATCTACGTGCCGCGCATCCGCGAGCTCGGGCTGGTCATCCCGGATTCGGAGCTCCGCTACGACGAGGACGCCCGCGAGTGGCGCTACGCCGACCCGGATTGGGACGAGCTTCGCACGGTCGTGACCAACCACGGACCGATGTCACAGGCTCGCCTGACGTTTCGGCGGCTCGCCCGGGAGGAGACGCGCTGGGTCCGGGAGTCGGTCCTCGGCGTGCCGGCCGCAGCATGAGCGCGCCGGAGAGCTGCGCCGAACCGGCCGCACGATGACCGCCCCTCAGCTCGAGGCCTGGGAAGTCTTTCGCCAGGAGAAGGACGGGGCTCCGATGCAGCACGGCGGGAGTGTCATGGCGCCCGACGCGGAGCTGGCCATCCACTACGCGCGGGAGCTGTTCGGTCGACGCCAGGAGAGCGTCCGGTTGTGGGTCGTGCGGCGTACCGACATCCTTGACCTCGCCGATCCGGACCTGCTCCAGCCACCGCTCGATCGCTCGTTCAAGAAGCCCGGCGGCTATCTCATGCGCGACAAGCTCGCGGCAGCCCGCGCGCAGTCCGGCCAGTCGAAGCCGAAAGCGCGATCGACGTGAGGGCGACGGCCGCTCCGCCGGCCATCGGGCTGGCTGAGCTCCTGCGCACGATGGCCGATGACGAATTCGTCATCGGCTTCTCCGATTCTGAGTGGACCGGCATCGCGCCGCTGCTCGAGGAGGACGTCGCCATGAGTTCGCTCGCCCAGGACGAGCTTGGCCATGCCGCCGCGCTGTACGGCCTGCTCGGCGAGCTGACCGGCACGGATCCGGACGCGCTGGCCTACGATCGCGAACCGGACGAGTATCGCCATTGCCGCCTCCTTGATCATGGCCGCGGCGACTGGGCGATGACGATTGCCCGGCGCTACCTGTACGACAGCGCCGATGCCGTCCGTCTCGATGGGCTCGCCGGTGGGTCGTGGGGCCCCCTGGCCGACCTCGTCGGGAAGCTCATCCGCGAAGAGCATTACCACCAGATGCACGCCGGTGCGTGGCTCGATCGGCTGGCGCGTAGGGAGGGCGAGGCGCGCGATCGGCTCCTGGCGGCCCTCGCTGCGCTGGCGCCGGACGCCGCCACGGTCTTCACGCCACTCCTCGATGAGCGGGCACTCATCGGGGACGGGATTCTCGCCGCACCAATGGCCGAGCTGGAGACGCGTTGGCGCAACGCGATCGCCCCGACCTTCGAAGCCCACGACCTGCCGATGCCGCCGCCAGCCCGAGACCCGGACCGCGGGCGGCTCGACCACGGCCAGGCATTCCGCTGGCTGTGGGGCGAGTTCACCAGCGTTCGCCGAGCCGACCCAGGCGCGACCTGGTGATCGGCGTTTCAGCCGTCGTCCCGCTCGACGAGGCATCCGTTCGCGCGGCGCTGGCGGAGGTCATGGACCCGGAACTGCCGATGCTCTCCGTGGTCGATCTCGGGATGGTCGGCGACGTGCTGGTCGGCGGCTCGACCGGCCCGATCGAAGTCGAGCTCCTGCCGACGTTCGTGGGCTGCCCGGCGCTCGAGGTCATCCGCCGCTCGGTCACGGAGCGCCTCGGTGCCTTCGGCCGGCCGGTTGACGTCACGACGACCTTTCGAGTCCCGTGGACGACGGATCGGATCAGCGCCGCTGGAATCCGCGCACTTGCCGCCCATGGCATCGCCGCCCCGTCCGCTCCGGAGGACGTCCGCTGCCCGTACTGCTCGTCGGCGCGGGTGGTGATGGACAGTGCCTTCGGGCCCACCCAGTGCCGCTCGCTCCACTATTGCCGCGAGTGCCGCCAGCCGTTCGAGGCCATGAAGCCGGTCTAGCCACGTATGGTACGATGGGTGGCATGGAGAAGACGACAGTCTATCTGCCGGCCGACCTGAAGCGCGCCCTGGAGCTCACGGCGCGAATCGAAGGTCGGAGCGAGGCCGACCTGATTCGTGAAGGCGTCGCTACGGTGACGGAACGTCATGCCGTTCGCGAGCCGCATGCACCGCTCTTCAACAGCGCCGACCCTGATTTTGCGTCTCGCGTCGACGAGTTCATGGAAGGCTTCGGTGACTCGTGATCGTCGTCGACGCCAGCGGCATCCTGAGTGCCCTCGACGCCGGAGACCGACATCATCGGTCCTCGCTTGACGCCTTGCGCAACAGCGGGCCACGCCTGCTTTCGCCGATGATCCTGACCGAGGTCGATTACCTCCTGGCCACCCGTTCCGGACGGCGAGCGCAGACGGCCTTCCTCGACGATGTCGCGGCCGGTGTCTACCACCTCGAGCCGTTCGCCCAGGACGACGTAAACGAGGCTCGCGACATCCTGCGACGGTATGACAGTCTCGATATCGGGCTGGTCGACGCATCGCTCGTGGTGATCGCCCGCCGGCACGGGGTTCACGACTTGCTCACGCTTGACGAGCGCCATTTTCGCATCGTGCTCGGCCCGGACGACCAGCCTTTCCGGCTGTTGCCCGCCGATGCGTCCTGATCGGGCGTCTCAGATCGTCGGGATCGTCGGGGCGGGC
>JBKKDW010000009.1:0-3661 GCA_046708025.1 Candidatus Limnocylindrales bacterium | reverse complement strand
ATCTCGAGCGCCTCGCGGTTGTAGCGCTTGCCGTGGCAGACCTCGCACGAGACGTAGACGTCGGGCAGGAACTGCATCTCGATCTTGAGGATGCCGTCGCCCTTGCAGTTCTCGCACCGGCCGCCCTTGACGTTGAAGCTGAAGCGGCCCGGTGTGTAGCCCCGAACGCGCGACTCGGGGACACCGGCGAACAACTCCCGGATCGGCGTGAACAGCCCCACGTAGGTCGCCGGGTTAGAGCGCGGTGTCCGGCCGATCGGGCTCTGGTCGATCTCGATGATCTTGTCGATCTGCTCCGCGCCCGTGAGCGAATCATGGGCACCCACCGGTTCGCGGGATCCGTTCAGCTCACGGGCCAGGGCGCGGTACAGGACGTCCGTGACGAGCGTGCTCTTGCCGCTGCCGGAGACGCCAGTGACAGCCACAAAGCTGCCCAGCGGCACCCTGAAGTCCACCCCGCGAAGGTTGTGCTCCCGGGCGCCGCGGACGACCAGGGTCTTGCCGCTTCCCGGGCGGCGTACGGAGGGGATCGCGACGGAGCGTTCGCCGCGCAGGAACGCCCCGGTGATGGAGCGCGGTTCGGCGAGGACCGTCTCCAGCGGCCCATTGGCGATGATCTCACCGCCGTGCTCCCCTGCCCCGGGCCCGATATCCACGACCCAGTCGGCGGTTCGGATCGTCTCCTCGTCATGTTCCACCACGAGTACGGTGTTGCCGAGATCGCGCAGCCGGGTGAGGGTCGCGATCAGCTTGGCATTGTCGCGCTGGTGGAGTCCGATCGACGGCTCATCGAGGATGTACAGGACGCCCATCAGGGTCGTGCCAATCTGGGTGGCCAGCCGGATCCGCTGCGCCTCGCCGCCGGACAGGGTGACGCTGGTCCGGTCGAGGGTCAGGTAGTCCAGCCCGACGTCCACCAGGAAGCCGAGCCTGGCCACGATCTCCTTGAGCAACTGGTGGGCGATCGTCCGCTCGCGCTGGGTGAGTCCGGCGGTCAGCCCGGTCGCCCAGTCCAGGGCACTGGTGATCGACAGGGTCGAGATTTCCCAGACATTCCGGCCGGCGATGGTGACGCCGAGAATCTCGGGCCTCAGGCGCATGCCTCGGCAGACCGGGCATGGCCGGGTGACCATGTACTTTTCGAGCTCGGTCTTGATGTAGTCCGAGTCGGTCTCCCGGTAGCGCCGCTCCAGGTTCGTGACCACCCCCTCGAAGGTGGCCTTGTAGGTGTTCTCGCCACGCTCGTGGCGGTATCGAACGACGACCTTCTCGTCCTTGGCCGCGCGCAGGATGTACTCGATCGCCTCCGCCGGCAGGTCACGAACCGGGGCCGCGTAGTCCCAGCCATGGGCTGCGCAGATGGCCTCGAGGATTTTGAGCCGCCACGAGGCGTCGGTCGGCATCTTGGCCCACGGGACGAGCGCACCCTTGGCGATGCTCCTGGTGCGATCGGGGATGACCAGATCAGGGTCGATCTCCAGCTTGGTGCCGAGCCCGGTGCAGGCGGGGCAGGCGCCGTGCGGCGAATTGAAGGAGAAGCTTCGGGGCTCCAGCTCGTCGACCGTGAAGTCGTCGTACGGACAGCTGTACTTCTCGCTGTAGCGACGCTCCTCGAAGGAGGGCGTCTCATCGTCGCGCGGCGCGGGCGCGATCAGCACGGCGCCTTCGCCCAGCCGCAGGGCCGTCTCGATCGAGTCGGCCAGCCGCCCCGCGTCGGGATCCGGGATGACCGCGCCGGTCTCGGGGTCGATCGGCCGGCCATCCGGCGCTCGTGCGGCGCCCTCGGGCAATTCCGCATGTCGGACGATGTAGCGATCGACCACGACCTCGATCGTGTGGCGCTTGTACTTGTCGAGCTTGGGGGCGTCGGCGATGTCGAGGATCTCGCCATCGACGCGCAGCCGAGCGAAGCCCTGGCGGCGAGCCCCGTCGAAGACGCGATCGCCTTCCGTCTTGCGGTCCTTGATCAGCGGCCCAAGCACGAGCAGGCGGGTGCCCTCGGGCAGGGCCAGGACCTGGTCGACGATCTGCTGGATCGACTGGCGCTCGATGGCGTGGCCGTTGGGGCAGTGCGGCACACCGATCCGGGCGAACAGCAGGCGCAGGTGGTCGTAGATCTCGGTCACCGTGCCCACGGTCGAGCGCGGGTTGCGCGAGGCGCCCTTCTGGTCGATCGAGATCGCCGGCGACAGACCGTCGATCTGGTCGACGTCCGGCTTCTCCATCTGGCCGAGGAACTGGCGGGCGTAGGCGCTCAGGCTCTCGACGTAGCGGCGCTGGCCCTCGGCGTAGATCGTGTCGAAGGCCAGGCTGCTCTTGCCTGACCCGGACAGGCCGGTGATGACGACGAGCCGGTCCCGCGGGAAGGCGACGTCGACATTCTTGAGGTTGTGCTCGCGCGCGCCGCGCACGCTGAGCTGATCCTGGGGCACGTCGCTATTCTAGCCGACGGTCATCCATTCGAACAATCGTTCGGTTCCTGCAAGTCACCCACGCCGCCTTCGCGACGGACGGGAACCGGTCCGCTTGATGACATTGGGCGTGACGGTCCGGTCCCAGGTGGGTCGATCGAGCCGGCGGGCCTGTGATCCGGTCTCGTCGTCATGCTCGTCGCGAATGCCCGGTAGCCAGTCGGCGGCCGTCCCCTGGTCGATTCCAGGCGCGCGGTCCAATGAATCGAGCGATGCTTCGTCGGCCGGCAGGACGGTGATGCTGGTGACCTCGAACGCGGGGCCAGCGGCGACCGCTTCGGCGCTGCGCCGACCGCGAGCGCGATCGGCGGCACCGGTCAGGCCCCGCCCGGCCGCATCGCGCGCCGCTCGCTCTGCCGCACGGCCAACGATAATCGAAGCGTCCTGCTCGAGCACCCGCAGCCGGATCTGCTGGATCTCGTCGCGCAGCGCCGCGGCGCGCTCGAACTCGAGCTGCCTGGCGGCCGCCTTCATCTCGGCTTCCATCCGCGCCACGAGCGCCTCGACCTTGCCCCGATCCGCCTCGCTGAAGCTGCCCGCCCGGTCCGAGCCGTAGATGACGGTGGACTCCGCAACCGCGCGGAGGCGCTCGTTGATGTCGCGGATCCCCTTGACAATCGTCGTCGGCTCAATGCCGCGATCGACGTTGTAGGCCGTCTGGTACGCCCGCCGGCGCTCGGTCTCATCCATGGCGACCCGCATCGATTCGGTCACCCGGTCGGCGTACATGATCACCTCGCCGCCGATGTTTCGGGCGGCCCGCCCGATCATCTGGATAAGCGACCAGGCCGATCGCAGGAAGCCTTCCTTGTCGGCATCCAGGATGGCCACCAGGGTCACTTCGGGCAGATCGATCCCCTCGCGCAGCAGGTTGATCCCGACCAGCACGTCGAAGATGCCGAGACGGAGGTCGCGCAGGATCGCCACCCGCTCGAGCGTGTCGACCTCGCTGTGGAGGTACTGGACCTTGACCCCGAGCTCGCGCAGGTAGTCGGTCAGGTCCTCGGCCATCTTCTTGGTCAGGGTGGTGACCAGGGCGCGCTCGCCGCGCTCGACCCGGAGGCGGATCTCCTCGAGCAGGTCGTCGATCTGGCCGTCCGTCGGGCGGACGGTGATTGGCGGATCGACGATACCGGTCGGGCGGATGAGCTGCTGGACGTTGCGCTGGCTGCGCTCGAGCTCATACGGCC
>JBKKDW010000008.1:0-2655 GCA_046708025.1 Candidatus Limnocylindrales bacterium | reverse complement strand
GTCGGAACTCGCGCACCGCGTCGGAGCGGTCGGGGTCGTCCTGCGCGCGGAAGACGAGCACCGTGTCGCCGACACGGATACGGTCACCGTCCTCCAGAACGCGGTCGCCCGAGATGCGCTGGTCGTTGACCCTACCCCTCAGTTCAGCCATTTTTGCAAATGCGCGTAACAGCATAGCAGCACCGGGCGGGTCTCTTCCACCGGTCTATGGGACCGACCCTTGAGACCGAGGCCGGCCCTGAGCCACTATGGCCCCGCCGTGCCTCGCTCTTCCTGGATCTGGCTCGCCTGCCTGCCCTTCGCGGTGACCTGCGGCCGAAGCTCGCCGCCTCCGGCCGCCGATCGGGCCCCGCCCGCGAACCCGCCGCCCGCGAGCTTGGCCAATATCCGCCTCACCGAGATCGGCCAGGCCTCGGGCCTCGACTTCCGGCATCACGCCGGCAGCCAGAACGACTACCCGATGCCGGCACTCATGGGCGGCGGCGCCGCGGTGTTCGACTACGACGGCGACAGCGACCTCGATCTCTTCTTCGTCGACTACGGCGAGAGCGCCACCCAGCACTCGGAGGCGGGCCGCGACCGGCTCTACCGGCGCTCGGCCGACGGCCGCTACACCGACGTCACCGTGGAGGCCGGACTGGGCGACCTCGGGCGCGGCATGGGGTGCGCCGTCGGCGACGTCGACAACGACGGCGACCTCGACCTGTTCGTCAGCGACTGGGGACCGGACACGCTCTGGCGCAACAACGGCGACGGCACCTTCACCGACGCCTCGCGGGACGTCGGGATCGGCGACCCTGGCTTCGGCACCTCCGCGGCGTTCCTCGACTACGACCGCGACGGCTGGCTCGACCTCTTCGTCGCGCGCTACGTCGACTTCGATCCCGGGCTGCGCTGCACGCAGGAAGGCGGCCGTCGCGACTACTGCGGGCCGACCCAGTTCGAGGGCGTGAGCGATCTGCTCTACCGCAACGAGGGCGGCAAACGCTTCCGCGACGTCAGCCGCGAGGCCGGCATCACCGCGGTGGCCGACGCCGGGCTCGGCGTGGTCGCCGCCGATCTCGACGACGACGGTTGGGTCGATCTGTACGTCGCCAACGACGCCGATCCCAACCATCTCTGGATCAATCAGGGCGACGGCACTTTCGTCGAGAGTGCGATCGTCCTCGGGGCGGCGTTCAACGAGTACGGCGTGGCGGAAGCCGGGATGGGAGTCGCGGCGGGCGACGTCGACTCGGACGGCGATCTCGATCTCTTCCTCACCCACCTGATCGGCGAGACCAACACGCTCTACCGCAACGTCGGGGCGCTCGGCTTCGAGGATGCCACCGCGGCGAGCGGGCTGGGACCACCCGGCGCCGGCTACACCGGGTTCGGCACCGCGCTCTTCGACCTCGACAACGACGGCGACCTCGACATCGCGGTCGCCAATGGCGGCGTCAAGCGCCGTCCCACCATCCTCGACGCCGGAGCGACGGAGCACTGGCAGCCTTACGTCGAGCCCAGTCTCCTGTTCGCGAATCGCGGCGACGGGACCTTCGCGACGGTCGCCGCGACCGAGGCCAAAGGCGAGGGCGACGCTGCGGCCGACGGCGCCTTCGGGCCGATCGAGGTCAGCCGCGGCCTCTACCCCTTCGATCACGACGGCGACGGCGACCTCGATCTGCTCGTCACCACCATCGACGGACCGGCGCGCCTCCACCGCAACGACGGCGGCTCGGCCGGCTCCTGGATCGAGATCCGCGCGCTCGACCCCGCGCTCCACCGCGAGGCGGTGGGCGCCAAGGTGACGGCGATCGCAGGCGATCGGCGCTGGGTCCGCCACGCCGTTGCGCCCGGGGGCTATCTCACCAGCGGTCACACCTTCATCCATCTCGGGCTCGGCGCGATCGACGCCATCGATCGCTTCGAGGTGCGCTGGCCCGACGGACGGGTCGAGACTTTTCCCGGCAGCGCCGCGCGTACAGTCGTCGAGTTGCGTCGCGGCGAGGGCACCTCGCGATGACGGCACGCGCGATCTTGGGCGGCGCGGCGAGATTTGAACCGCGGTTCAAATTCTGGGCGGCGACGGCGCTGGGGCTTCTGCTCGCCGCGGCGGCGCGGCCGCAGGCGGTCGTGAAAGTGCCGCGGCCCGATCTCGCCGGCGCCGAGCCGCGTGTGGCGGCGAAGCTCGAGGAGCTGCGACGCGCGGTCGAGGCCAACGACGGTGACGAGGAAGCGTGGGGCCGCTACGGCATGACGCTCGACGCCCACCGCTACGGCGCCGCTGCCGGCGCCGCCTACCGGCGCGCCGCCGAGCTCGATCCGCGTGACTTCCGATGGCCCTACTACCTGGGTGCCCTGGAGGAGACCGAGAACGCCGCCGATGCCGCGCGCTGGCTCGAGGCGGCGATCGCGATCGACGGCTCCTATGCGCCGGCGCGCGTGCGCCTCGCCCGCACGCTCGAGGCTCTCGACCGGCGCCATCAGGCGCTCGAGCACTACCGCAAGGCGATCGAGCTCGCGCCCGACGACGCGATGGGCTACCTGGGCGCCGGGCGCATCACACTCGCTCAGGGTGACGCCGCCGGCGCGATCGCCCTGCTCGAGCGTGCCCGCAAGCTGGGGCCGCGCCTGCAGGCTGTGGCCGCCACCCTGGCGCGCGCCTACCAGCGC
>JBKKDW010000007.1:0-2797 GCA_046708025.1 Candidatus Limnocylindrales bacterium | reverse complement strand
ACGTCCCGTATCCCCAGCTCAAGGAGATGGACGAGATCAACCCGGAGTTCGAGCGGGCCGACGTGGCCCTGGTCGTGGGTGCCAACGACGTCACCAACCCGGCCGCCCGGCGGCCCGGCTCACCCGTCTCGGGGATGCCGATCCTGGACGTCGACAAGGCAAAATCCATCGTGGTCATCAAGCGCTCGATGGGTCGCGGCTACGCCGGCATCGACAACGAGCTGTACACCAACGACAAGACCGGGATGCTGTTCGCCGACGCCAAGGAAGGGCTGGCGGCGTTGACCGCCGCGGTCAAGGCGCTGTAGGGCGCGCTGGGCCGGGGCGGCGGTCAGCCGACCGGATCGACCAGTTCGATCCGGATGCGCTTGTTGATCCGTCCCTTCGACTCGTAGCCCACCACGCGGATGCCGCCGACCTCGCGGGTGTTGGCGACATGCGTTCCGCCATCGGCCTGCAGGTCGAGCCCCACGATCTCGATCGTTCGAATCTCTGCGATCCCGGGCGGCAAGAGGTTGACCTTGGTCCGGATGAGATCGGGAATCGCGAACGCCTCGTCGCGCGGCAGGACCGCCACCCTGACCTCGCGTGCGGCCGCCAGCTCCACGTTGACCGAGGTTTCGATGGCGTCCACGAGGTCGCCTGACATCCGCTCGAACTCGAAGTCCATCCGTCCCGACCCGGGCTCCATGTTGCCGCCCGTCACGAGTGCGCCGTAGTCGCGCCAGACCACCCCGCACAGCGCGTGCAGCGCCGTGTGCGTCCGCATCAGGGCCAGCCGCCGGGTCCAATCCAGGTCAACTCGAACGATATCGCCGACCGCCGGCGGGTCGCCACCGTCGGCCTCGAGCTCGTGGACAATCTCGCCACCTGATTTGCGGGCGCCACGGACCGACCAGGAGCGGCCGTCCGCGGCCCGAAGCGCCACGCCTCGATCAGACGGCTGGCCACCGCCACCCGGGTAGAAGACCGTCCGGTCCAGGGTGACCAGCGGGACGTCCGCGGTGTCGAGCACGACGACCCGCGCCTCGACTGAGCGGAGGTAGGCGTCCGAATAGCACAGCTGCTCGCCAACCCGGCTCATCGGCAGCACGCCCTCCCTACTCGGCGGTCAGCGTGCCGACCATGTTGGGGTGGACGGTGCACACGAACGCGTAGGCGCCGGCGTCGAGTGCCGGCACGTCGTAGGTCCTGGTGGCCACGCCATCGAAGATCTCACCCTTGAAGACCTCCTGGCCGGTGGCCTTGTCCTTGTGGATCGCCACGTTGTGCGGCGTCCCGGCATCGTTATTGGCGAAGGCGATCTGGAAGGGCTCCCCCGCCGGGGCACTGACCGCGGCCTGCTCGAAGGCGATGCCCATGGCGCTGATCGCCACGCCGCCATCGGCGGCGCTCGCGGTTGGCTCCGCGGATGCGTCGACGCTCGGCGCCGGGGTGATCGATGGCGCGGGCTGATACGTCCAGCCGGGATTGGCGCTGGAACAGGCGACCAGCAGCACACCCAGGGCGGCGACGGACGCAACGGTCAGGACGCGAGGCTCACGCATGGGATGGAACCTTTCGTTGGGCCGCGGGAGTCCGCGTTCGAGGTAGCCGCGCGAATCTACCTGCGCGCCGCGCTTCTGTCGCGGCTGGGCGGTTCGGGGCGGTCCGGGGTAGCCATTGGTACGGATGGGGCATGGGTGCCAGTACCATCGGGCCGGTTGTGGCCGGCTCGATCGGGCCTAATCTCAGGGTCCACCTCGTTCAGGAGTGGTGGTCTTGTGACAATTATCAGATCGGAGCCCACTCGAATGGCCAACCACCTCATCGCCCGAGCCTGGCGCCTCGCCGTCACCATTGGCCCGCTTGTCGCGATTGCCCTGTCTCTCGCCGCCGGAGCCAAGTGGAAGTAGCTCTCTAGATCATCGACGTCCCGCGCGGAGCCCATCCGAGCGAGACGACCTTCGAACCGACAGACCCGGAGCCCTCCCTCCGGGTCTTTCGGATTCTGCGACGCAGGTTCCTGGGCCGAACCCTCCGCCAGCGTGTCAGATTCCCGTCCCCACGGTCGTTAGGCACGGGATTCGCCTGGCTCGAGGCGCCTCGGCCGCGTTCCTGAGGATCCCTGAGCGTGGCGTCAGATGACCCGTCGGGCGAGAATCTGACACGGGTTGGGCCGGCGGCGCCTGAGCGAGCACGCCTCTGCACGGCGACCGGGCCTCAGCGGTTCTCGGTCAGGCCCAGGCGGATGGCTACCGCGGCGGCTTCGACGCGGCCGGAGACGGCCAGCTTGGACAGGATGTTGCCGACGTGGACGCCCACGGTTTTCTGGCTGATGAACAGGCGCTCGCCGATCTCGCGGTTGGTTCGACCCTGCGCGACCAGGGAAAGGACCTCGCGTTCGCGACTGCTCAAACCGAAGGTGTCCGTGCGGGGCGCGGCTGCGCGCGAGTCTCCGGCGACGGCGAGCACGAGATCAGATTGCTGCGGGATGTCTTCCTTGTGCGTCCCGTTCGTGTCGGGCGCTACCGCAACGGCGATCGGTGACTTCGGCTCATCGGCCATGAACGCCTCTACTGACTCGGGCAACGTGATCCGGGCACGCCCGGCGAGCTCCCGGAGCTCGCGGAGCAGCGGTCGCGCCTCGAGCCGCACGGCACCCTCGACCGCGGCGAGCAATGGTGTCCTGGCATCGCTCCGGCCGGTTCGCCCGGCGCCAGATCCGAGGGTGGCCTCAGCCTGACGCCAGCGCGCGAGGGCAACGTCATACGGCGCCTCGAGGGCGGACCATGCCTCGGCGACACGACCCCACACC
>JBKKDW010000006.1:0-11339 GCA_046708025.1 Candidatus Limnocylindrales bacterium | reverse complement strand
GTCCCAACGGGCATCGAAATCGACGATCGGGCCGGCGGCCACGATCTGCGCGGGGAAGTCGAGCGGGACCTCCGGCGGGACCTCCGGCGGGACCTCCGGCGGGACCTCCGGCGCGATCGTTGGCGTGCCCTCGGCGGACGTTGACGGGGAGTTCGTCGGAACGTCCTCCGCCAAGAGGGGTCCGCGGAACGGACGGATCACCAGGTTGCCACTCACCGGGTGGGCGGTCAGGCCGTCGGGGCCGAGACTCACCGTGCCCTGCCAGGCGACGACCGCGCGGCCGGTCGGATCGACGGCCGGTTGCCATTCGGCTTCGGTCAAGGCCGTCTCCGCGCCGGTCCACGGATCCAGCAGGAACGTCTGGGGCAGGGCTTCGGGCGTCACCAGGGGATCGACCAGATCGACCGCGTCGTTTACGATCCGGCTCCCGAGCAATCGGCCCCCCACCCACGAGGCGAAGACGCTGGCGTGGTCCGTCGTCAGCGGTCGGGCCAGCGGATCGCCGACATGCCAGACATACACGTCAGGCCCGACTGAGCCGTCGGCCGGGCGCGCGCTGAAGGCGAACCATGCTCCTTCCGGAGAGAAGGCGGCCGATCTGCCGACAACGATCACATCGGTGATGATCGCGACCGCCGCCGAACTGCTCGCCTCGGCGCCGGCCGTCTCCGACCCGGTGGGGTCGCCCGACGAGACGAGGCTGGCCGACGCGAGGTCGGAGGGCGCGACGATCGGGGTACCGGTGGGAACCGGCGTCGGCAGGTCGGTCGGGGAAGGCGCCGTCGTCGACGCGTCGGGCGTGGGCTCGGCTGTCGGGTCCGCTGTCTCCGCGGTCGGGACCGGCGTCGGGAGGGCCACCACGACGATCGCATCGGCCCCGGCCGCGTCCGTGCCGACGACCACCGCCTGATCGCCGACCGGGGACTGAAAGACGAATTTCGGTGTCGCGCTGAGCGTGACGCGTCTGGCGTTCGGGTCCGCGAACGGGGCGCAATCGGGCTGCCGATCGCGCGGGCAGACCGCGTCGACGTCGGCCACGTTGTAGGCGAAGGCCCCGTCCTGCCTGGCTCCGAGCCAGTGGACCTTGCCGGCGCCGACAGCGAGCGCGGGCGGCGCGGGCTGGAGATCCTGGCTGGCCAGTGCCACTGGCGTGGCGCTCGGGGAGAGGCCGTCCGTTCCGACCCGGCCGAGGAATCCACCGGAGACCGCCGTGGCGATGACCACGACCGACACGACGGCGAGGCCGGACAGCGCCCCGAGCGCCGGCAGCGACGCCCGATGGGTGCCCGCGGCTCGGGCAGGTCGCGCGGGTCGAGCCAGGCGACCGTGTGCCGGGCGCCGATGCACCCCCGATGCCCGCTCGATGCCGGCTGCGGTCCGGGCCCACAGGTCACGCGGCGCCTCCGGAGCCGCCGCGCGCAGTTCGCGCAGTGCCAGGCGGTCACTGACGTAGGCAGCCGCGATCGCGCGGCACGGGTCGCACTCCCCGAGGTGCGCCTCCAGCCAGGCCTCCTCGCCCACCGCCAGCGGCCTGTCGAGCCGTTCCGCCGCCCGCACCCGGGCGCGTTCGTGCGGCGACGACCAGTGATCGGGGCGGCGCCCCACGCGGTGGAGCGGACTCAACGGAGCTCCTTGGAGGGCGTGGCGCCGGACGCATCGGCGGCATCCATGGCGCGCTCGCTGGCGAGGGCCTGGCGAAGGCTCTCGCGGGCGCGGGTCAGCAGCGCTCGGGCCGCGACGTGGCTGACCCCCAGGGCGGCGGCCAGCTCGAGACCGGTCAGGTCGTGCAGCTCCGCCAGCAGCAGGGCCGCGCGCTGTCGCTCCGGGATCCGGGCGAGGGCGCGCTGCAGGTCGCCCGACAGGTGCGTGTCCATGACCAGGCGCTCGGCCGACGGCGCCGACCCGGGCGACTCCCCGGTCCACGGCAGGAAGCGGATGATCTTGCGCCGCCGGATCTCGTCGAGCGCGACGCGGTGGGCGATCTGGTAGAGCCAGGCCCGCGCGTTCTCGGGCTTCTCCAGGGTCTCGTAATTGCGGTACGCCTTGATGAACGCGTCCTGGGTCAGATCCGCGGCAAGTTCCGGCTCGCGTAGCATGCGCACGAGGTAGGCGTAGATCTCCGAGTGGTGCCGGGCGAACAGCGTCTCGACGAAGACGGCGGCCTCATCGCGATCCCAGGCGCCGCTCATGGCGACGCCTCGCGGACGGGTCTGGATCGGGCGGCCGAGGGACACACGCAGGTCTGCGAAAGGGAGATCGGCGACCACAAGCACTCCGAGCGGATGGATTCACCGAGCACGGTCGCGGGGGGATGTTGCACGCTCGACGGCCCAATGACGGCGGGACTCGTTGGTGTGTGACGCCCGAGGACCGCGGGTCCGGTCCAGTTCAACCCGTGCCACCGCCGGTCAGCTCGGCCCGACCCAGGAGCTCCTCCACGGCGTCTTCCGGCGAAACGGGGTTCACCGGCAGCCCGGTTCCGAGCTCCAGTCCGGCGATCTCGCGCAGGCGAGGATGGACTTCCCAGTGCCAGTGATAGGTCGCATCCACCTGCTCGCGCAGCGGTGCGCTGTGCAGGACCAGGTTGTAGGGCGGGCCGTCGAGGCTGGCCGCGAGTCTGGACAGGACCTGGCGGAGGGCCTCGGCGGTGGCGGCCACATCGGCCGTGGTAGCCCGCCCGAAATCGGCCTGGTGGCCGCGTGGCACGATCCAGACCTCGAAGGCGGAGCGCGACGCGTACGGGGCGAAGGCAACGCTCGAGGCGTCCTCCCAGACGAGTCGGTCCGGGCGCCGCGATTCCTCGCGGACGAGTCGACAGAAGGGGCACTCCCCCTCCCGGATCACGAATCGGGCGGCGCCGCCCATCTCCTCGGCGATGCGATGCGGGATCTGGGGCAGGTCGTACAGATCCAGGCACAGGTGATTGGTCCGTGCCCCGGCCTGGACACCCCAGTTCTGGACAACCTGTAGGTAGTCCGTGTGGCCCGTGCCCCTGGCGGTGGCCAGTGCGTCGCGGGCTGCGCCGACCATCGTCTCGATCAGCTCGTTGCCCACGGCATGCAACGGGCGGTGCTCCCGGGGCGGGGCGACGATCGTTCGCCAGCTGCCCGTCGCCCGCGCCTCGGCCAGCGCCACCTGCGCGATCCCGCGATCGAGCTGGCGGGCGTCGTCGCCGGTGCCGACGAGGTGGAAGGCGAAGTCCTTGAGCATCCGGACGCGAACGCCGTCGCCGTCGGGGGTTGAGCAGTTGGCACAGCCGAAGACCCGATCATCGACCGGTTCGGCGGCCCGGGCGAAGCGGTCGCGATGGAAGGCCCGGTCCACCACCGTGGCGACCCACCAGCCGGTGATCGGGTCCTTGCGCAACTCGAACAGTCCGGCTGCCATCCGGTCAGAACCACTCGAGTGGTGCGCCGATGGCAGTCGCGAAGGCGTGGGCGAACACGCGGGCTGCACGCTCGACCGACTCGGTCGTTGGCGCTGCGGCCGGATCACCGCGCTCCGCCGCGATCGAGGTCGACAGGACGCCGGGCATCCCGCACGGGTCGATCAGCTCGAAATCGGTCAGGTCGATCGTCACGTTCAGGGCGATGCCGTGGTAGGTCACGCCACGTTCGACGCGGAGGCCGAGCGCGCCGATCTTGCGCGGTCGTTGGCCGTCCGGTTCGCACCAGCAGCCCGGCTCGCCGTCCCGCCTTGCGGCTTTGACGCCGTGCGCCGAACAGGTCGCCGTGAGCGCGGCCTCCAACGCCCGCACGAGTGGCCGAATCAGCAAGCCGCGGCGGGCCAGGGC
This sequence comes from Candidatus Limnocylindrales bacterium, assembly GCA_046708025.1. Taxonomy (GTDB): domain Bacteria; phylum Chloroflexota; class Limnocylindria; order Limnocylindrales; family CSP1-4; genus SPCO01. Next base: position 7,546 of record JBKKDW010000006.1, on the reverse strand, counting down.
GACGATCGGATAGGCGACCAGCTGACCCGGCCCGTGATAGGTGACCTCGCCGCCGCGTTCGACCCGAATGACCTCGATGCCGCGCGCTCGAAGCTCCTCCGGCGAGGCGAGGATGTGGCCGGGGTCGGAGTTCCGGCCGAGGGTCAGGACGGCCGGATGCTCCAGCAGCAGCAGCTGGTCGCTGATCCGGTGTTCAGCTCGGTCGGCCACGAGACGCTTCTGGAGTGCGTGCGCGGCGCGATAGTCGATCCGCCCGAGCCAGCGTGCCATGATCGGTTCGGGCGCCAGGACCGGCTCGGCGAGCCAGGGAACGAGGACGTCAATTGCCACGCCGGCACCATAGCAGGACCGGCTCAGCGCGCCGTCGTGGCGTCCTCAGCCGATCGCGTTGCCGAGGCCAAGGGCGATGATGGCGAGGAGACTCGCGAGCCCGATCGCCAGCGCCACGCTGAAGCCCACCGCCAGCGGCCGCCAGCTCGTCTCGCGCAGCTCACCGACCCGGATCGACAGGCCCACGGCGGCGAGCGCCACCAGGATGCACGCCCTCGCGACCGTATCGAACGTGGCAGCCTGATCGACATCGATGACCCCGACCGTCCGTAGCCCTGCGAGCAACAGGAACCCGAGCACGAACGTGGGGACCGCCCGCCCCACCCGGCGTCGCGCCGAGTCGACCGCACCGGCAGATGCGGCGGCAGCGTCCACCCGGGCGGACCACACGGCGGCGACAACCAGGAGCAAGGGCGCCATCAGCGCATTGCGAATCAGCTTGACCACCGCGGCCACATCGAGCGCCCCCGGGCCATAGGCTGCACTCGCGGCGATCACCTGGCTGGTGTCGTGGACCGCCACGCCGGCCCACAGTCCGAACGCCGCCTGCTCGATGGCGAAGGCGCGCCCGATGGCTGGATACAGGAAGACCGCGAGCGTTCCGAACAAGGTGATCGTGGCGATCGCGTAGGCGACCTCACGGGCGCGCGCGCCGATCACCGGGGCAGTGGCCACGATCGCGGTGTTGCCGCAGACCGCCGATCCGACCGCGATCAGAACGGCCAGCCGCCCCTCGATGCGCACGGTCCGGGCCACTCCCAGCACGACCGCGAACGACGCCGCCATCGTGACTGCGATGAGGCCCGTCGCCGGCAGCCCGATCCCGGCGATCTCGGCGAGGCTCAGGCGCGCACCCAGCAGGACGATCCCAAGGCGCAGGATCCGCTGCGCCCCGAACCGCAGACCGGGATCCAGGAGGCGCAATCGTGGGCCGCCGATGGCCGCCACGACGATCCCCAGCAGGATCGCGAGGCTGACCTCGGCCATGATCGACGGCAGGAACCCGCTGATCAGCCGGGCAACGGCCGCGATGGCGACGGCCGCGGCGAGTCCCGGCGCGATCGAGCGCGCCACCATCGAGTTCCCCGAGCGATGCCCCCTGGTCAGGACAGCGCGCGCGCCGCGACGGCCGACCCGTGTCGCGCGCCCGCGTCGTACGACTCGAACCTGAACCCGGCCCCGCCGGCCAGCCGTCGAACGCGGTGGAACTCGAGGCTGAAGTGGGCGTACGACTCGAATGTCAGCGCGGCGGCCTCCACGTGGGCCGGGCGGCCGGCGGCCGCGCGTGCCTCGGCGCGACTGTTCCACAGGCAGAACGACATGCACCCTCCGTCCGCGCTCACAGGTCCCTTGAAGTAGTGCACGAAACCGGGCGCACCCATGGCCTCAGTGTGGGCCCAATCGTCGTATGCCGTGAGCCTCGCCTCGTCGACACCGGGCCGGCGGATCGAGCGGAACGCGACCATGTACCACTCGCCCGGCCGCACGTCGGCGAGGCACGCGTCCCAGGCGAAGGCGTCAGCCACGGGCAGCATCGCATAGCGGTCGGAGACCGGGGCCAGACGGTCGAAGGACGGGTGCGATGCTACGGTCATGGCGATGCAGCATAGCGAACCTGACGACGGATTTCCATTCCATGAGACAAGCGTCTGCCATGACACGAGACAAAAGTACTGGATTCATGTCGTTCGATCGTCCGCCAGTGCCGCGTTGATCGTCTGGGCGGCCGCCGGCAGCAGGGCGGCGGCCCGTGCCTGCCAGTCCGTTCCGCAGCGGAAGGCAGGACCAAGCAGGCCGATCGCACCCACGATTCCATCTTCGCGGAAGATCGGCGCCGCCATCGCCAGCGATCCATCGATCAGCTCGCCCTCACTGGTGGCCACGCCGGTCATGACCGCCGCACCCAGGCGTTCCCGTAGGTCCGCTTCGGTCGGCGTGTTCGGAGTCAGCCGGCGCATGTCCTGGGCAAGGACCTCGTCGAGCACCTCGCTTGGGGCGAAGGCGAGCAGCACGCGACCGGGCGCGCCGGCATAGAGCGGCATCAGTGCGCCAGGCTCGAGCGTGACCCGCAATGGTGCGTCGCTCTCGATCTGGTGGAGACAGATCGACGACAGCCCGATCCGGCGGACGACGATCGCTGTCTCGCCGGTCTCCTCAACCAGCATCCGCAGGACGGGGTCGGCATGGCGGATCAGGCGCTCGCTGCTGACGTTCGCGCCGCTCCCGATCAGCAGCTTCGGGCCAAGCCGGACCTGGCCGCCATGGCGGTCGACGAAGCCGAAGTCGCCCAGGGTCCGCAGGTAGCGATAAACGGTCGAAACGGGCATGTCCAGGAGCGAGCCCAACTCGTCGGCCCGGATCTCGCCACGGTCGGCCACCGTGAGCAACAGGCGCAGTCCGCGGGCGAACGAGGTGTCCTCGGCCGCTTCCTCGGGCGGGCGGTCACGCGCCGTCGTCATGAGCCGGCCTCGGCGGCGTCGGGCACGAGGGCCCCCGCCTGGACAGAGGCCACGAGGCCCTCGACGTCCGGCACGGTCGCGCCCTGAGCCAGGAACGGCACATGCCCGCGGACAATCCTGGCGGCGGCCCCCGTCCCCTGCCCGCGCGCTGCGCTACCGCGCAACTCCGCGGCCTGCACGGCCACCGTCAGCTCCAACGCCGCGACCCGCGCGCCGAGCCTCGCCATCTCGGTCAGACGCCGCGCGGCCAGCGGGGCCAGGCTCATCCGATCCTCGATGCCCTCGGCGTGGGCGGTCGAGACCAGGTCGAATGAGACCGGCGCGGCCAGCAGGCGCGCCTCCGCCGCGATCGACTGGGCGCTGATGCCGAGGTAGGAGAGGCCTGGATCGGCCGGATCGCCCGACGGCGTGAGGCCCGTGGGCAGGCCCGACCAGGGCGTCTCCAGGAGCTTAACGCTGCGTTCGGCCGACACGGAAATGGCGGTCGCGAGCACGATCCGCAGGTAGTCCAGCATGGCCGCCAGGGGCAGGATCTCGAAGTTCGCCACGGATACCACGCGACGCTCGTCGAGGAGCACGATCGGGTTGCCCTGCGAGGCATTCAGCTCGACCGCCAGTTGCGCGTCGGCGTGGGCCAGGGCGTCGCGGCAGGCGCCCATGACCTGGGGCAGGTTGCGGAAGCTCAGCGGGTCCTGGAGCGAACGGGCGGCCTCCTCGGCGAGGATCGCGCTGCCCTTTAGGAGGCGGCCGAGATTGGCCAGGGTGGCGCGCAGCCCCGGATACGGCCGAGCGTCCGCAATCGCCGGGTGGAGGCAGCTCGGGTTGGCGACCAGCGCTTCGAGGCTCAGGGCGCCGGCCACCTCCAGAGTCGCGATCAAGGCTGCCGCGTCGTCGATGGCGAGGGCCGCGCCGGCTGTCGCGAACGAGTTGTTCGAGACCAGCGCCAGACCCTCTCCGGCCTCGAGTTCGACGCTGCCGAACAGGGCGTCGGCGAGGTCCGCCATCTGGGCAAGGTCGGACTGGCCGACCGAGCCAAGGACCCGGATCCGGGGCGAATCGCTGGCGTTGATGGCCACGACCAGGCGCTCCGCCAGGGCCGCGCGCACTCCGGGGTAGCCGGCCGCGAGCCCGTTTGCCAGGCGAACCATGGTCGCCCGCACCACGTCGGGCGACGCGGCTTCCCCCTGGCCGACGAGATGCTGACGGATCAGCCGGCTCGAATAGGCGCCCGCCGCAGCCACGTCGACGTCGCTGCTCTTGAGCACGCCGACCGCCGTCGAACCTCCGTAGATCCGATCGCCGCCCGCCAGGCGCTCCTCGACGATCTCGCGCGCCGCGGTCATGCGCGCGACGGCCGCCGGGTCGAGGGCAACGTGTTCGCCATGCCGGGCGACCCGGACGAGTTCCTCGCGCGTGAGGCTGCGGCCGGTGAGGACGACTGGCACGGGCGAAGTTCTCACGTAGCGGGAATCGGGCGGCGGGGCGATGGTAGCACCCGAGGACGGGTGCTCAGCGAAGGACGCCCGCGCGGCCTCAGTCGACCAGGAGCGTGCCGACCATGCCCGCCTCGGCGTGACCAGGGACCGTGCACAGGAGCGCGTACTGGCCGGGTCGGGCGATCATGAAGCGGAGGACTGCGGTCTGGCCGGGGCGAGCACCGGCGTCGACGTTGGCGAGGCCCTCGACCTCCCAGTCATGGAAGATCGGATCCTGGTTGCTGAACCGGACCACGGTCCACTGCCCGGACCGGATGCGAACCTGCGCCGGCTCAAACTTCACATCGCGGGCGACCACCGATACCAGCTGGGCGGATCCCTCGATCGCCCGGTCCGCGGCATAGACGCCGCCGGCCAGGACGAGGGCCAGCAGCGCGACGCCAACCAGGAAGGCCGAGTCGCGCGCGATCCCGAGCGGTCCGCGGCGGAGCGGCCGGAGTCGACCGGGCCGCAGATCAACCGAGCGGAGTCGGAGCGAGTTGGTCACCACCGAGACCGACGACAGGGCCATGGCCACGGCGGCCAGGGCCGGGTTGAGGGTCCAGCCGGTAAACGGATACAGCACGCCCATGGCCACCGGGATGAGCAGGACGTTGTAGGCGAACGCCCAGAACAGGTTCTGGCGGATCGTTCGAAGGGTCGCGCGCGACAGCCCGATCGCCGACGCGATCAGCCGCGGGTCGCCGCCGACCAGGGTGATATCGGACGCCTCGATCGCCACGTCGGCGCCCGTTCCGATAGCCACACCGACATTGGCCTGGGCCAGTGCCGGGGCATCGTTGATCCCGTCGCCGACCATGGCGACGTGCCGTCCCTCGCCCTGCAGGCGCTCCACGACGGCAGCCTTGTCGGCCGGCAGCACCTCGGCGATGACCCGTTCGGGTGGGATCCCGACCTGGCGGGCCACGAACTCGGCCGTGGCGCGACTGTCGCCCGTCAACATCCAGACCGTCAGGCCCATCGCCTCGAGAACCTGCACTGCTTCGGCCGATTCGCTCTTGACCGGGTCCGCGATGGCGATCAGCCCGACCGCCCGCCGGTCGATCGCAATGAAGGAGACGGTGGCGCCGTTGCCAGCATGCCGCGTGGCGCCATCGTCGAAGGCGGCGACGTCGATGCGCTGGTCCGCGAGCAGCCGTCGGTTGCCGATCAGCACATCGGAGCCGTCGACTCGCCCGCCCACGCCGCCGCCGGCGACTGCCTCGAACCCGTCGACCGTCCGGAACCCCAGCTCCTGTTCGCGAGCCCGGGTCACGATTGCGCGACCGAGCGGATGCTCGGAGTTGCTCTCGAGCGACCCGGCGATATCGAGCAACTCCTTCGGGTCGACCCCGGCGGCGCTGACGATCTCGGCGACCACGGGCCGCCCAAGGGTCAGGGTCCCGGTCTTGTCGAGGACAACGGTATCGAGCCGCCCGGCCGCCTCCAGGGCCTCGCCGCCCCGGATCAGGACCCCGGTTTCGGCGCCCTTGCCGGTCCCGACCATGATCGCCGTCGGCGTGGCCAGGCCCATCGCGCACGGACAGGCGATGATGACTACGCCGATGAACGCGGTCAGCCCGAGGGTCAGCCGCGGCTCGGGGCCCAGCGTGAACCAGGCCACGAAGGCGAGCGCCGCAACAACCAGCACGGCCGGCACGAAAACCTCGGCGATTCGGTCGGTCAACGCCTGGATCGGCGCCTTGGAGCCCTGCGCCCGCTGGACCAGGGCCACGATGTTGGCGAGGGCCGTGTCCCGGCCGACGCGCGTCGCGGACATGACGAACGAGCCGGTCGTGTTGAGCGTCGCCCCGATGACCTCGTCGCCGGGGTTCTTGGTGGCCGGAATCGGCTCGCCCGTCAGCATTGACTCATCGACCGCCGAGGTGCCCTCGACGAGCACACCGTCGACCGGGATCTTCTCGCCGGGTCTGACCCGCAGCAGGTCGCCGGGCTGGACGAGGGCGAGCTCGACCTCGACCTCCTCGCCATCGCGAACCAGTCGTGCCGTCTTGGCCTGGAGGCCGACCAGGCGCCGGATGGCGCCGGTGGTCCGACCCTTCGCCCGGTCCTCGAGCCAGCGCCCGAACAGAATGAGCCCGATGATGATCGCCGAGGAGTCGAAGTAGCTCTCGGGATGAAGTCCCGCCTCGTGAACGATCCCGGGATACATGGTCACGAACACGCTGTACGCCCAGGCGGCGCTGGTGCCCACGGCCACCAGGGTGTCCATCGTCGCCCCGCCGTGCCGGCCCGCCTTCCAGGCCGCGCGATAGAAGCGGCCGCCGGCCCAGAACTGGATGAACGTGGCCGGCCACAGGACCAGCTTGTTGAGGTCCTCCATCGGCCACACGATCTGGGGCCAGAACATCAGGGCCATGAACGCCACGGCGGCACCGATCGAGACGACGCCCTGGATGAGTGTCCGGCGCTGCGCCCGCTCGCGTTCGACGTCCTCGGCTGTGACCTCCGCCTCGAGGTCGGGGGCAATCGCACCCTCGGCCCGGATGGGCTCGGACTTGACGTCGTAGCCCGCCGCCGCGATCGCGCCGACCAGCTCCGCCCGACCGGCGACCGCCGGATCGAATCGGACCGTTGCCTTCTCGGTCGCCAGGTTGACCGCCGCCTCGCCAACGCCGGGCGTCTTGCGCAAAAATCGCTCGATCCGGTTGACGCACGAGGCGCAGGTCATGCCCTCGACGGCGAGGACGATCTCGATGGGCCCGGCCGCGGCCAGGGAGTCCTGAGGCGGGGCCGGAGAGACTGAGGTGTTAGTCGTCATTGCGTGGGTTCTCTGCGCTGGGCGTGGGCGCGGGCATCGGCGTGGTTAGATACCCATGGGGAGTATACCCAAGCATACCCTATGCCTGATCCACGCCGCCTGGCGCCGTTACGGTGTCGTGGCCGCCAGCTGGTCGGCCTCGCCCGTCACGACGACTCTGTCCCCGCTCGGTCGGCCCGCCTCAAGGCGTCGGGACAGTCGCGACAGCGGGTAGCAGATCAGGAAGAAGATCACCGCGATGACGACGTATGTCTCCATGCTGTTGCCGTAGAAGTTGAACAACGACCGGCCGAAACCCACGAGCTCCTGCGCCCCGAGAATGAACGCAAGCGAGGTGTCCTTGATCAGCGTGATGAGCTGGGACACGATGGCTGGTGTCATCCGGGCCACGGCCTGCGGCAGGACGATAAAGCGCATCGTCGAGGTGTAGCCGAGGCCAAGGGAACGGGCGGCCTCCACCTCGCCCTTCGGGATCGAGGCGATCCCAGCGCGAACGATCT
>JBKKDW010000005.1:0-5209 GCA_046708025.1 Candidatus Limnocylindrales bacterium | reverse complement strand
AGGCGGATTCGAGTTCCGGTGTCTGCGCCCGGCGGAATCGTGATTTCGAGACGCTTGCCATCGACATCGAGCCGCCGGGTCGTTCCGTGATAGGCCTCGGCCAGGCTGATGTCCGCCTGTGCCTCGTGAGCAGGTGGCGGTACCGTGCCCACGCGCCCGCTCGCCCTCGCGCGGGCGCCGCTCCCACCGGATCCGTGCGAGCCGAGTCCCATCCCTGCCAGGATCTCCTCGAAGCCGGGGCCACCGGTTGGCCGTGTGCCCCGGCCGGGCCCCGACGTCGTCCGGACGCCGCCGTCGGCATCCTCGCCGAAGAAGACCCGGAAGAAATCGGAGAACTCGCCCGGGTCGGCGCTGGTGCGGAATTCGTAGCGGACATTCCCGCCCGTCCCGGAGTTCGCGAACGGGCCTCCGGTCCCGGCGCTGCTCGCCCGCGCTCGACCGACCGCCTCCCAGTTCGCGCCGAGCTCGTCGTACTGCCCGCGCTTGACCGGATCGCCGAGAACCTCGTTGGCCTCGTTCACCTCCTTGAAGCGTCGTTCGGCGGCGTTGTCACCGGGCTTGGCGTCCGGATGATGCTGGCGGGCGAGCTTGCGGAAGGCCCGCTTGATCTCAGCCTGTGACGCCGTCCTCGGAACGCCCAGGACGGCGTAGTAATCCTTGTACTCCATCCCGGACAGACCGGGTCCCCTGCCCGCCATGCGCCTCCTCGATCAGCTGCCTCGTACGACGACCGGCGGCTGATCGGTCGGCGGGAAGTTCGTCCGGCGGACCCGCGTCTGCGGCTCGGGTTCCGGATCGAGCTGGTCGTTGGCCGTGACCACCTTGGGCGGTTCGGCGACGAGCGCCTTTGGCTTGCGCCGGAGGGCTGCCTCCAGGACCTGGTCCATCGTGTCCACCAGGATGAGCTTGATCGACTTGCGGATCTCGTCCGGGATGTCCGGCAGGTCCTTCTCGTTCTTGCGGGGCAGGATGACGATCCTGGCACCCGACAGGTGGGCGGCGAGGATCTTGCTCTTGAGCCCGCCGATCGGCAGGACCCGACCGCGCAGGGTGATCTCGCCGGTCATGGCCACATCCTTGCGGACGGGAATGCCGGTCAGCGCGCTGACCATGGCCGTGGCCATCGTGATCCCGGCCGACGGCCCGTCCTTGGGGATGGCGCCGGCGGGGACATGGATGTGCAGGGTGTTCTTCTCGAAGGTCTCGCGCGGGATGCCGAGATCCTGCGCATGTGCGCGGGTCCACGAAAGTCCCGCCCGGGCCGACTCACGCATGACCTCACCGAGCTGGCCGGTCAGGATGAAGTCCTCGCGGCCCTCCATCCGGGTCACCTCGATGGCGACCACGTCGCCGCCGACCTCGGTCACGACGAGGCCCGTTGCGGCGCCGGTCTGATCCTCGGATTCCAGTTCACCATATTCGAATCGCTGCGGGCCGAGCAGCTCGGCCAGCTTCTTCGGGTCGATGACGGTCTTGCGCCTGCGGCCTTCGGCGACTTGCCGGGCGACCTTGCGCATGACGTTGGCCAGCTCGCGCTCGAGGTTACGGACGCCGGCCTCGTGGGTATACGAGCGGACGAACTCGGTCATCGCCTCGTCGGTGATCTCGATGTGCTTGGGCTTCAGGCCGTGATTGGTCATCTGCTTTGGCACCAGGAAGCGCTTGCCGATCCCGATCTTCTCCTGCTCGGTGTAGCCCGGCAGGTAGACGATCTCCATCCGGTCGCGCAGCGCCGGTGGGATCGGGTCGAGCAGATTGGCGGTGGCCACGAACAGGACCTTGCTGAGATCGAACGGCACTTCCAGGTAGTTGTCCTGGAAGGTGTTGTTCTGCTCGGGATCGAGGACCTCGAGCAGGGCCGAGCTCGGGTCACCCCGGAAGTCCATGCCGATCTTGTCAACCTCGTCGAGCATGAACACCGGGTTGTTGGAACCGGCGGTCTTGATGCTCTGGATGATTCGGCCGGGGAGGGCACCGATGTAGGTCCGGCGATGGCCACGAATCTCGGCCTCGTCGTGGATTCCGCCCAGGCTCATGCGCACGAACTTGCGGCCCATGGCCCTCGCGATGCTCTTGCCAAGGCTGGTCTTGCCCACGCCGGGCGGGCCGATGAAGGCCAGGATCGGACTGCGGATCTCGTCGGCCAGGGTGCGCACCGCGAGGTATTCCAGGATTCGCTCCTTGACCTTGTCGAGGCCATAGTGGTCCTCGTCCAGGATCCGGGCGGCTTCCTTGATATCGAGCTGATCGTCGGTGGAGACGTTCCAGGGCAGGCTGATCAACCAGTCCACGTAGGTCCGGATGACGCCAACTTCCGGCGACGCGGAGGGGATCCGGCTCATCCGGTCGACCTCCTTGATCGCCCGGACCTTGATCTCGTCGGGCATGCCGGCCGCTTCGACCTTGTCGCGCAGCTCGTTGATCTCGGCCTGCTGCGGGTCATCCTCGCCGAGCTCGCGCTGAATAGCCTTCAGCTGCTCACGCAGGATGTACTCGCGCTGGGTCTTGTCCATCTCGGACTTGACCTCGGACTGGATCCGGCCCTTGAGCTCGAGGATCTCGATCTGGTGGGCGAGGAAATTGGAGACGAGCTTGAGCCGCTCCACGACGTCGATCGTCTCGAGCAGCTCCTGGCGCTGCTCTGTCGACATGTCCGGGCTGTAGGCGACCATGTCGGCGAGCAGCCCCGGTTCGCTGATGTTGCGCGCGGCGACCGCGGCCTCGGGTGGGACCGGCGCCCCGCTGGCCACGTACTGTTCGATCTGGGCCTGGACCGTGCGCATCAACGCCTGGATCTCGAGCCCGTCCGGCACCTGGTCGGGGAGCTCTTCGATCGAGGCGCGCAGGTACGGATCCGTCGTAGTGAAACTGTGGACGCGCAGCCTTCCCTGGCCCTGGACGATCGCCCGGACGGTCCCGTCCTGGAGCTGCACGACCTGGGCGATCTTGGCCAGTGTGCCGATCTCGTAGAGCTCGGAGGGGTCGTAGATGTCCTCCTGCTCGGCTCGCCGCTGGGTGACCAGGGCAATCGGTCCGCCCTCGGCGACCGCGGCGTTGAGCGCGCTGACGCTCTTCTCGCGGCCAACCTGAAGCGGGACGATCATCTCGGGAAAGATGACCGTCTCCCGAAGGGCGACGAGCGGCAGTTCGCGCCGGCTACTGCCTGCGCTGGGCTTGACGTCGACCGGGGTGGACGGTCGCTTGGCCATCAGGATCTCCTACGTGTGCGGGTCGCCGTCGGGTCCTCGGCTGCGTCAGCGGCGGCGGTCGCCTCCGCGTCAGCGGTCCCTTCGGCATAAAGGACTTCGAGGATCCGAGCGCCGAGGCGCTCTTCGAGCTCGAACAGGATTCGAATCCCGGCGAGGTTGACCCCTCGTTCCCGGGTCAGATGGCGGATCCAGGTGATCCGACGGATGTCATTCTCGCTGTACAGCCGGATGTTGGTCGGCGTCCGGGCCGGACAGAGCAGGCCTTCGTCTTCGTAGATCCGAAGGGTCCGAGGATGGGCGCTCACGAGCATCGCCGCCACGCTGATCACGTAGACGGGTCGCTCGGGATCCCGCTCCAGCCGGCCGGACGCCATGGGCTCAGGAACCCGCTCGAGAGACGAGCTCGCCCAGGGGCGAGGTGCGGCGCACGAGAATCATGGTCGTACACCTCCTGGCTGATGGTTGCTCGGGGCATCGAGTTGGGCCCTATCGACATGTCGGATCCTAAAAGCCTGATAATGACGTTGTCAAGAGTGTTGCCAAAATTCAACATCGAGATAGTGGGGCGGCGGCTAGCGCAAGACCCAAGGCACCCGATCTCACCCTCGCGCGGGAGGTTCGACCGTCAGGCGACCCTGGCGTCCGGGGGAGCGGCGTCGCCGACGCGTTTGCCTGTTGATCGCGAGGCCAGTCTGGCTATGCTGTAACCATGCCAGCGCTGGAACTTCTGGAACGCATTCCGATCTTCGCCAGCGTCGAACGCCCGGAGTTGGAGCACTTGGCCCGAGTCGCAAGGGAGATCGACGTGCCCGCCGGCACGGAGCTGACCCACGAGGGCCGGTACGAGGGCTACGTGTTCGTCGTCATTGCCGGGAAGGTCGGGATCGAACGGGACGGACGAACGGTCGACACGATCGGAGTGGGCGACTTCTTCGGCGAGATCGCGGCGATCGACGGCGGTCCGCGCACCGCCACCGCCAGGGCCCTCGAGGACTCTCGGCTGCTCACGGTCCCTCACGAGCCCTTCTACGAAGTGCTCGACGCCGCGCCCGAGCTCCGGACCGCCGTCATGGAGGCGATGGAGCGGCGCCTTGGCCGCATCGATTCCGAGGCCGCGCAGTAACGGCCGATCGTCGCCGCGCGCGGACAGTCGTTTCGTCGGCCCGCTACATTGCCAGGAGCTACGCCTCGGCCCGGACCGTCTCGCCGATCAGCTGCCCGTGGAGGAGTTCCTGGCACTCGGCCTTGCCGATGGCGATGATCTTGTCGCCCTCGAGCATGACCGTGTCCGGACGGAGCGGTGTGGCCACGCGACCGCGAATGACCGCAAACAGGGAGCAACCGTCGGGGATCGATAGGTCCCTGGGGGCCCGTCCGATGGCCGGCGAGCCCGCCTGGAGGTGTGCCTCGATCAGCTCCAGTTCGCCCTCACCCAGGGTCGCCAGGTGGAGCAGCTCGTGAACCGGGATGTCCTGCTCGATCGAGCCCAGGATCATCCGGGTGGGGCTGATCAGCTCGTCGACGCCGAGATGACGGAAGAGCGCCTCGTTCTTGGGGTTGTTGACCCGCGCGATGGTGCGCGGCACGTCGAAGTGATGCTTGGCCATCTGGCAGATGACCAGGTTGTCCTCGTCGTCGCCGGTCACCGCCGCAACCACGTCGGCCCGGTTGCAACCGGCTTCGCCGAGGTATTTGCCTTCGCAGCCGTCATGGGCGATGACGATCGAGCCGATCTCATCGGAGATCTGGCTGGCTCGAGCCGGGTCCTTCTCCATCAGCGCCACCTCGTGGCCGGACTCGATGAGTTCCTTGGCCAGGTAGTAGCCGACCTTCCCGCCGCCGACGACGAGGACGAACATGTCTCAGACCTCCTGGGTCGCGCTGAGTCGGAAGTCGCTCCCGCCGCCAGAAGCCGCCCCCGTGCCCGTCCCCGAAATGACCCACCCAAGAACTCTCTCTTATACACAACTGACGCTGCCGACCACTCCTTACGACGACAA
>JBKKDW010000004.1:0-4253 GCA_046708025.1 Candidatus Limnocylindrales bacterium | reverse complement strand
GCCGCAGGCGGAACCTGTTCGGGCACTCCCTAGACCTCCTCATGCGCTGGCGGGTCGTCGCGCGCCCAGTTGCTTGTCGCGCCACAGACCACCCGGCGCCCGGGGCCGAGCAGGTCGCGCAGACGATCGCCCAGACCACGACCCCCCAGGGGCGTGGCTTCCGGCATCTCCGCCTCAGTGTAGGACCCCAGCGTCCGATAGCGGCGATAGCGCGATTCGAGCAGCTCGTCGATGGTCAGTTCGTCGAGCACGGCCAATTGATCGACGATGATCGCCTTCAGCCGTCGGGCGGTCTCGGCGTGGTCGAGGTGTGCGCCCTCGCGCGGTTCGGGCACCACGATATCGATGACGCCGAGCGCCTGCTGGTCGGCGGCGGTCATCCTCATGGCCAGTGCCGCCGCGGGTGCCTCTTCCGGGGTGCGCCACAGGATCGACGCGCAGCCCTCGGGCGAGATCACCGAATAGACGGCGTTCTCCAGCGCGATCACCACGTCACCGACAGCGATGGCGAGCGCCCCGCCGGAGCCGCCCTCGCCGGTGATCACGGTGACGACCGGCGTGCGCAGGCGGCTCATCAGCCCAATCGAGCGGGCGATCGATTCGGCGATCCCGCGTTCCTCTGATTCCGGTCCCGGATGCGCCCCGGGCACGTCGACGAACGTCACGACCGGCAGCCCGAAGCGCTCGGCGAGCTGCATGACCCGCATCGCCTTTCGGTAGCCCTCGGGGTGGGGCATCCCGAAGTTGCGTCGGACGTTCTCGTTGGTGTCGGCACCCTTCTGCTGGCCGATCACCGCGATCCGGCGTCCACCCAGTCGGGCGAGCCCGGCCACGACCGCCGAGTCGTCGCCGAACAGGCGGTCGCCGTGGAGCTCCACGAAGTCCTCGGTCATGGCGGCGATGAACTCGAGGGTCCGTGGCCGGTTCAGGTTGCGGGCGAGCTGGACGCGAGCCCAGACGGCGTCGCGCGGATCGGCCGTGGCCGCCTGGTCCGCCGCCGTTAGGCCCGCAGCCACCTGGTCCGCTGCCACCTGGGACCGGCCGTTGTCTGGACCGCCGATCACGCCGACCCGTTCCGCGATCGAGCTCAGGAAGGAGAGCGGGCGGAAGCGGTCCGGGTCGGCCTCGAGCGGCTCGTACAACGGCGGCGCAGGCAGCCCGCGCGCCGGCAGGAGCCGCAGCAATCGAGCCAGCTCATCGCGCAGGCCGGACCGGGGAACGACCCGGTCGATGAAGCCGTGGTCGAACAGGAACTCCGAGCGCTGGAAGCCCGCCGGCAGCTCCTGGGCGATCGTGCCGGCCGAGACGCGCGAGCCGGCAAAGCCGATGAGGGCGTTCGGTTCGGCGATGTTGACGTCGCCGACGGCCGCGAACGAGGCGAAGACGCCACCGGTGGTCGGATCGGCCAGGACGCTCAGGAACGGGACGCCGGCGTCGCGCAGGCGCTCCAGCGCGGCGAGCGTCTTGGCCAGCTGCATCAGGGCCAGGGTTCCTTCCTGCATCCGCGCGCCACCCGAGGCGCTGACCACGATCAGCGGCGTCCGGGTCTCGAGGGCGTGCTCGGCGGCCCGGGTCACCTTCTCGCCGACGACCGCGCCCATTGAGCCGCCCATGAACCCGAAATCCATGACGCAGATCGCGATGGTCGTCCCGCCCAGGGTCGCCGTCCCCCAGACCATGGCGTCGCGTAACCCGGTCGCGGTCTGGGCGGCGGCCAATCGATCGGGATACGGCTTCTGGTCGACGAAGCCCAGGGCGTCCACGGACTGGAGACCCCCATCGTGCTCCACCCAGCTGCCCGGGTCGACCAGCTGCTCGAGTCGGGCGGCCGCGGTCAGCCGGAAATGATGGCCGCAGTTCGGGCAGATCCGCAACTGCTTGTCGAGCTGCTTGTTGAACAGCATCTCCTCGCAGGTTGGGCATTTCGTCCACAGATCCGCGGGATACTCGTTGCGGTGGACGCGGAACGACGGCAGTCTCAGCGGCATCAGGCGAGCCTCGTCCTGGCGACGGCCCGGACCGCGCGGGCCATGGGACTTCGAGGAGCGCGCCTGAAGCGCCAGGCGACATAGGCCGCCCCGACGATGGACAGGGCGGCCGAGGTCAGCGCACCGCCGATGAGCAGCGGGCGACCGAACGCCGGCCTCGCCTCCGGATGAGGCCCGAGAAGGTCCTCGCCGGGCGGCAGGCCAGGCCAGAGCGGGATGACAACGCGCTCAGCGCCGGCGGCCGCGGGCGGGCCCATCCGGGCGGCGGCCTCGCCCAGTCTCGCCGAGAGCGCCTCCTCGAATCGGAATGACGGGTGGAAGCGGGGCAGGTGGCGGGCCAGGCGTTCGGCGGCCAACCGGATCCTGGGATCCGGCATGTCACTCATCGGCGCCGGGCCGGCATCGGCAGCGCGAGCGTGCGCCGCCAGGATCGAGTCGAGGTAGCGGTCGGTGATGAGCGCCTCGACGTCCTGGTTGTCTCGGTCGAGACCTCCCATCGGAGCCCCGGTCACGACGGCGGGTCGCCGAGCTCTCGTGCGACGCTGCGCAGGGCGAGGTGAATCAGGACGCGCACGGCACCCTCCGAACGACCCAGGATGCCGGCGATCTCCCGGGTGGTCATCTCGTCCACGAAGCGCAGGATGAGCGCCCGACGCCGATCGGTCGGCAGGCGCGAGATCGCCTGGACCGCCGCAGCCGCGGCGTCGTGCTGAACCACGGTCGACTCGACGTCGAGCGGGTCGGCCATCGTCGTAGCGGCCTCGAGCGGCGCCTCGGGTCGGCGGCGCTGCCCGCGCCGGCGCTCGGCCACGGCGTTCCGGGCGATCTGGAAGAGCCAGACCCGGAACGTGGAGGCGCCTTCGCCGTCAGCCGGCCGGGCGCGCTCCTGGAAGTGGGCCAGGCCGGCCAGGGCCGCCAGGAAGGTCCGCGCGGTGGCGTCTTCCGCCTCGTGGTGATCACGGAGCTCGTAGTACGCGAAGTTGTACACCTGGGCGAGGTACTTCCGATAGAGGGCCTCAAAGTGGGCCGGGTCCACCTTGCCGCCTCGACCAACCGCCGGTCGCGGTCGAGGTGAGCGAGGCGAGGTCCGCCCTCCTCCGGACGGTCCACCTTCCACAATGCCGGGCGGGTCATCGCGTTACACCACCGCGCCGGTCGGATCCGCCAGGCGAACGTGGCTGATCTCGCCGACGAGGATCGATCGCCGTCCGCCCACGGCGGCGAGATCTTCGACGATGAGCGCGCCGCTGGCGACATCGACACCCATGGCCCGCACCGTTTCGCTGCCATCCGGGTGCTCCAGGCGGATGGCCCGGCCGGTGGTCAGCTGGCGGTCCGTCCAGTCGCCGGCAGCAAAGCGGCCGGCACGAAGTTCGTCCGTTCGATCCTCCAGGCGCTCGAGGAACGCCTCGAGCAGTCGCGGCCGCGGGATCGACCGGCCGCCGGAGGCCTCGTGCAGCGAGGTCATCGATGCCGCCAGCTGCGGTGGGAAGGCGGCGGCGGGCCAGTCGACGTTGATCCCGAGCCCGACGATGACGCGCGGGTCGTCCGTGCCCAGGCCCTGCGTCTCGCCGAGGACGCCGGCCACCTTGCGGGCGCCGCTGCCATCCATCTCGACGACCAGGTCATTCGGCCACTTCAGGCGGATCGCACCGTGCGGCAGGCCGGCCACCGCCTCAGCGGCATCGGCCATCGCGAGCGACGCGGTCGCCGCCAATCGCCACGCCCGGTCAGGCTCGAGCCAGGTCGGCCGGAAGCCGAGCGACAGGAGCAGCGCGGCACCTTGTGGCGCGACCCACGTCCTCCCCGACCGTCCCCGACCAGCGGTCTGCTCGTCGGCTAGGGCCAGGCAGACCTCGGCGCTGCCGGCGGCCAGCCAGTCGCGGACGACGTCGTTGGTCGAGCCAACACGATCGAACATTTCCAGGCGGGCGAGGAAGGCGGTCATCGATGAGCGCCAGTCAGCTGGCTCAACCGGCGGCCGCGGCTGCGACTTCGGCGTCGACTGGCTCGGGGCGCTCGAGTTCGAAGGCATCGTGCAGGGCGCGCAGGGCGGTCTCGAGATCCGCCTCCGCGATCATGCACGTGATCCGCACCTCCGAGGTGGAGATCATCTCGATGTTGACCTGCGCGTCGGCCAGCGTCCCGAACATCGTGGCCGCGTAGCCCGGCGCGTTGTGCAGCCCGGCGCCGACTATGTAAACCTTGGCGACCGACGCGTCGGTCGTCAGCTCGCGCGCGCCGAGCTCGCGAACGAGTGGATGG
>JBKKDW010000003.1:0-10372 GCA_046708025.1 Candidatus Limnocylindrales bacterium | reverse complement strand
GCCGAGCCCCGAGCTCGTCCGGTTAGACTACTGCTCTACTGGAGCGCCTTCTCGGTCGCGGCGTTGGTCTTGGCGATGATCTCGTCGACCGACCCTGAGCCCTCGATCGCGGCGACGAGGGAGTCATTGAACGCCTTGTTGATATTGCTCCAGCCGGGCAGGAGCCCCTCGCCCGGGTAGGCGAATTGACTGCTGTCGCTGTACACCTTTTTGTCGTCAGGGCCGGTGACGTCCGTTCGTGACGGCAGGACGAGCCCCCCGTTCACCCACTCCTGCATGCCTTCCTGGCCGGTCAGGTAGGTCAGCAGCACCCAGGATGCGTCCTTGTTCTTGGAGTCGACCCCGATGCCATACGCCGCCGTGAACGACAGCGTCGCCTGCTGCTGCGCCTTCGGGATCGGCGCCACGTCGTATTTGACGTCCGGGAAGTTGGCCTTCATGTAGCCCTGGACCCAGTTGCCCTCGAATGCGATAGCAGCCTTTGCCTCGCCGAGTGCCTGGCCGCACCAGTCCACGCCGATGTCCACAGGTCGCCCGGCGTTGCCGTTCTTGATCTGGTCAAGGTAGAAGGTCAGGCCAGCGCGGGCCTCAGGCGAGTCGAACGCCGCCTGGCTCTTGTCATCGCTGAGCGGCCAGCCGCCAAAGGCACGCACGAAGGCGCCGGCGCGGGCGAACTCGGCCGCGAAGCACATCGGCGTCTTGACGCCGCTGGCCTTGAGCTTGTCGGCCGCTGCGACGAGTTCATCGGTCGTCGCGGGGATGCCCGCGACCCCGGCCTTTGTGAGGAGGTCGGTATTCGCCTGCATCGCGAGGATGCTGCTGTCCTTCGGGAAGCCGTAGATCTTGCCGTCCTGACCGACGAACGGTTCCAGATACCCTGCGACGAACTTGCTCGTGTCGAATCCGCGCTCCGCGGCCAGGCCGCTGAGCTCCTGTAGAACGCCCTGATCGATCCAGTCCTGCGAATAGCCTTGCTGGACATAGAACAGGTCGGGCGGATCGCCCGCGCTCAGCTTCGCAAGCATGACCGTCGGGTACTCCCCGGCGACGGTCTCGAAGCGGACCTTGATCTTCGGATACTTCGTCATGAACGTCTCGAGGACGACATTCAGGAGTTCGTCCTCGACCTCGCCAGCGCTGAAGCCCTGGAGGACGAGGTCGCCCTCGATGGCATTCGGGTCAACGCCGGCAGGAGCGGGGGTGGCGCTCGCGCCACCACCGCCAGGACTCGCGCTCGCTGCACCCGGAGTGGCCGTTGCGCCACCGCCTGAGCACGCACCAAACGCCAGGACGGCCAACATCGAGATGGCCAGCAATCGACGCATTCGTTACTCCTCCAAAAGAGTCGCCGTCCGCGACCCGAGAACGGGATGGTACCGGTCCCACGCGGACGTGCTCGGCCACTTTACAACAGGTGTCAAGGGCTTCCGCCTCGACAGGCTTCCGCCTCGACAGGAGACGGACTCGCATGGTTCGTCGAGTGGATCGTCGGGCGCCGGATACACTCAGGGGCGAGATAGCAGGAGCGTATGGCCTCTACGATCAGGGATGTGGCGCGCCTCGCAGGCGTTGGCAGTTCGACGGTCAGCCGCGTGATCAATAACAGCCCAAAGGTCGACCCACAAACGCGCGCGCGCGTGCTTCAGGTCATCGCGGAACTCGACTTCCACCCGAGTGCGCTCGCCCGGCAGTTGTCGACCGGCAAGACCCTGAGCGTCGGGGTGGTCGTGCCGTTCATGACGCGCCAGTCGGTGATCGAACGGCTGCGTGGCATCGAGGGAGCGCTGTCGACAACGCGCTACGACCTCGTAGTGTTCAACGTCGAGACGATGGGTCGCAGGAGCGGCATCCTGGCCGATCTCTCTCGCGGAGACCGCGTCGATGGACTCATTCTGGTCGGCCTCTCGCCCAACACGTCGGAGGTGGAGACGATCGAGCGGTCCGGCGTTCCAACGGTCCTGGTCGACGCCTTCCATCCGCGAGTCTCCCGTGTCGTGATGAACGATGTCGAGGGCGGCAGGGTCGCCACCGACCACTTGATCCAGCTGGGCCACCGGCGGATCGCGTTCCTGGGCGAGCTCCCCCGCATTGCCTTCAGCTACTCAGCGAGTCGTCTCCGGAATCGCGGGGTCCGCCGGGCGCTCCGCCGCGCGGGGCTCGTGTTGCCTGAGGCCTATACCGTGATCGGCGAACAAGGCCGGCCCCGTGCTCGTGAGCTCGTCCGAC
The DNA here is from genome assembly GCA_046708025.1 of Candidatus Limnocylindrales bacterium. Taxonomy (GTDB): domain Bacteria; phylum Chloroflexota; class Limnocylindria; order Limnocylindrales; family CSP1-4; genus SPCO01. The sequence continues at coordinate 8,146 of JBKKDW010000003.1, read as the reverse complement.
GCCTCCTCGAACGATCGAAGCCGCCGACCGCGATCGTATGCGCGAGCGACACCCAGGCATTCGGCGCCCTCGAGGCGGCTCGCGACCTGGGCATCGACGTGCCAGGACAACTGTCGATCGTGGGCTATGACGATCTTGAGATCGCCGGCTATCTCGGGCTCACGACGATTCGCCAGCCGCTCTTCGAGTCAGGCGTCCAGGGTGCCCGGATGCTCGTCCAGCGCATGAGGTCGGGCAATGCTCCACCGCTCCGCGAGGTGCTCGAGGTCGAACTCGTTCGGCGCTCCACCACGGGGCCGCCACCGTCGCTACCCGCTCGCATGACAATCCGCGAACGGACGACTTGACGCATGCCGTATCGTACCGACACGCGGTTGTGGAACCGGTACCACCACCGGTTATTCAGGCACCGATCCACCCGGGACGTACCCCAACGAGTGTCCCGGCGCCCGCATGCAGCAGGGAGATCCTGTGACCCTCCCGATTCAGGTCGGGCCTTCGACGATCACCATGAATCGAGACGACCGTTTCGTCGTCTGCCAACCGGACGGGCGGATCGAGCGTCAGGCCGAAGAGGGATTCTTCGCCCGCGACACCCGATTCATCTCAGGCTACGACCTGTGGCTCAATGGGCAACGACCCGTACTACTCAACTCGTCGCCGGTTCAGTTCTACTCGTCGCGATTCGAGTACACGAATCCCGAGCTCCTGGACCGCGACGGCGCAGTGGCGCGCCACAGCTTGTCGCTTCGCCTGGATCGAACCGTGTCAGGCGGCGTCCACGAGGACTACGACCTCGTCAACTACGGTTCGCGGTCCGTGCGACTCACGATCGAGATCGAGATCGAGTCCGACTTCGCCGACATCTTCGACGTCAAGGAGGGGCGGCTCGTCCGGCGCGGTGAGATCAATACCCGTTGGTTCCGCTCGAAACGGGAATTTCGGACGACCTACGTGAACGGCGAGTTCATCCGCGAGCTCCTGGTCGAAGCAGACCGCTCCGACAGCACGCCCCAGTTCGCCAACGGACGCCTCGTGTTCGTGGCCGAGTTGGCTCCGAAGGCCGTCTGGCATACCTGCCTCCGCTGGCTGGCATTGACCCAGTCAAAGCGCCGACCGACGACCCTGCCGTGCAACGCCGTGGCCGGACCGCGCCCGGATCAGACCCTTCCGCGCCTGCGCCGCGTCCGGCTCGAGACGCAGAACCACGCGGTCAAGCGGGCCTGGGATCAGGCCCAGCTCGATATGGATTCACTGCAGCTTGAAGATCCAGCGTTCGAAAAGGGCGTGTTCATCCCGGCCGCCGGCGTGCCCTGGTTCGTGACCCTGTTCGGGCGAGACTCGCTGATCGTTTCGATGCAGGGAATCAGCGGCTACCCGGAATTTGCCGCCGGGGCCCTTCGCCGCTTGTCCGTGCTCCAGGCGACCGACGACGATCCCGAGCGCGACATGGAGCCAGGCAAGATCCCCCACGAGATCCGCCATGGCGAACTGGCCCAGCTGCGAATCCTGCCCTACCAGCCGTACTACGGCACGCACGACGCGACGAGCCTGTTCGTGATCGTCATCTCCTATCTCTACCAGTGGCTCGGCGACATCGATGTCCTGACCCGCTACCTGCCCAACGCCGAGGCCGCGATGGGCTGGATCGACAAGTCCGGCGATCGCGACGGCGACGGCTTCCAGGAATACGGAACACGCTCCAGCCATGGCTACTACAACCAGGGCTGGAAGGACGCTGGCGACGCGATCCCGCACGCCGACGGCTCGCTGGCCACACTGCCGCTGGCGCTGTGCGAGCTGCAGGGCTACGTCTACGACGCGAAACTCCGGATGGCCGACATCTACGACATCCTCGGGCACGCCCGGAAGGGCGCGCGCCTGCGCGCGGAGGCAAATGCCCTGTACGAGCGATTTAACGACACGTTCTGGTGGGAATCCGAGGGTACCTACTACCTCGGCCTCGATGGCCAGAAGCGACCGATCGAGTCCGTGGCGTCCAACCCGGGACACTGCCTGGCCAGTGGGATCGTCCCACCGGATCGAGCCGCGCGCGTCGTCGAGCGGCTGATGGCGCCAGACATGTGGTCCGGCTGGGGGATTCGGACGCTCTCGTCCGACCACGCAGCGTACAACCCGTTCAGCTACCACACCGGCACGGTCTGGCCCCACGATAACGCGCTGATCGCCGGCGGCTTCCGGCGCTATGGCCACGACGCCGAGGCGGCCACCGTGGCGCGCGGCCTGTTCGATGCCAGTGAGAGGTTCCAGGCGAACCGTCTCCCGGAGCTGTTCGCCGGACTGCCCCGCGACGAGGGCAGCTTCCCGGTCCAGTATATGGGCGCGAGTAGCCCGCAGGCCTGGGCGGCCGGGTCCATCTTCCGAATCATCGCGATCCTGTGCGGGATCCACGCGACCACGGACACCAACGGCTCGCGCCTGTACGTCGATCCGGCGCTGCCCGACTGGCTGCCGGAATTGACGATCAAGAACCTCCGCGCCGGCAAGGGTCGAGCCGGTCTGCGCTTCCACGGCCGGGAGGTGGAGGTCCTGGCCAACACGACCGGATTCGAAGTCATCCGTGGCCGAGCACCTCGGCCGGGACTGCCGAGCGAACGGCCCGCCGCCGGGCCGAACCTGCGCCAGCCCTAACCCCTGGGCGCCTCGCCCGCGTGCGGCAGCGTGAACGAGAATCGCGACCCGCGCCCCAGTTCCGACTCCAGCCAGAGCCGGCCGCCATGGTGCTGCACGATCTCACGGCAGATGGCCAGCCCAAGGCCCGTGCCGCGCGGCTTGTCGGTCAGGGTGTCGCCGGCCTGCCCGAACTGCTCGAAGACCTTGACGTGATCCTCCGGCGCGATGCCGATGCCCGTGTCGGAGACGCTGACCAGGACCCCGTCGCCGGCCGGATCCCGCCGTGCCGCGCAGGTGATGGAGCCGGTCGGGGTGAACTTGACCGCGTTCGAGATCAGGTTGATGACCACCTGGATCAGCCGATCGCGGTCCCCCGTCGGCGAAGGCAAATCCGACTCGACCTCGACGATCATCTCGGGGCCCGGTCCGGCCAGCAATGAGGACGTCGCCGAGGTCGCCCGTGCGATCACCTCGGCCATGTCCACCGGCTCCCGGCGCCAATCCATCCGGCCGGCCTCGATCTTGGCCAGGTCCAGGGTGTCGTTGATCAGGCTCGTCAGCCGCTCTCCTTCCGCGACGATGATGGCCAGGTTGTCCGTGACCTGGCGCATGGCCCGGTCACGCTTCGGGTCACCCACCGGGACCGTCGGGAAGATCGTCTCGTCCAGCCGTCGCTGGATCAGGCGCGAGAAGCCAACCACGGATGTCAGCGGCGTCCGCAGCTCGTGGCTGACGCTCGACAGGAAGGCGCTCTTGCCGGCCGACGCCGCCTCAGCCGCCACCCGGGCGGCCTGGGCCTCCTCGATCGCCGAGGCGAGGGCTGCCGTCCGCTCGATCACCCGCCGTTCGAGGGCTTCCTTCTGCGCCTCCACTTCGCCGAACAGGCGGGCGCTCTCGATGGCGGCGGCGATCAGGCTGCCGACCGTGTACAGGAGCGGGCCGTCGCCGGGCCGGACGTCGCGCCCGGAGACGCGGTTGTCGACCGCCAGCACGCCGACCGAACGACCCTTGGACTCGAGCGGGGTGCCCAGGAACGAGCTGACCTCCATCATCTGGGCAATGGCGCGGTTGCGCTCGTCCGGGTCATGATCCGCGTCGCGGAAGAAGAGTGGCCCGGCCGCGTGATAGAGCTGGACGAGCTGAGACGACCGGTCATCAAGCGGCAACTCCAGCCCGGCGATCCGCTCCATTATCTCCTCGCTGCCACCGACCGAGCGGCCACCAGCGAGGACGCCGCGCTCCTCGTCGGCCAGGAGCACGAGGGCGCGATCGAAGCGAAGGTGGCGGGTCACCGCCGAGAGTGATCGATCCAACAACTCGTCACGATCGAGGGTCGAGCCCGCCGCCGCAGCCAGCTCGTTCAGGGTCGTCAGCTCGGCCAGACGCTCCTTGAGATCGAGATTGGCTCGCTCGGACGTGAGGTGGGCCCGCTCGGTCAGCTGCTGGGCGTCGCGCAGGGCGTGGGTACGGCCCCGCGCCGCACCGCCGTACAGGACCAGTCCAGCCGGCAGCAATGCGGCCAGTACGACGGCCACTGACTCCCAGGCCGGTCCGCGCGCGACCAGGTACATGAGCACGGCCGCCGAGCCCAGCACCCCGAGGGCGATCGTGCGGCGATCCATGTTCCCGTTCGTCCCGGTCAGGTCAGCCGGAAGTGCCCGCGGCGCGCAGCGCCGCCTGGTCGACCGCGGCGCGATGGACCGCCGCCTGGTCGAAGGTCGGGGCCGCCAGCGATGCGATGGCGGTCAGCAATCGCAGGTCCGACGCGTGGAACTCGATCGCTTCACGCGACATCGTCCCGATCACTCCTATCCGCTCGCCGCGGACCCGCAGGGGCGCCGCCACGAGCGAGGCATACCCACGCTCCGCCTCGGTTGAGCGGGGATCTGCGGGAATGTCGTTGACGATCTCCGGATCGCCGGCCAGGATCGCGCCGAGGATGCCGCTGCCCGCATCGTGCTCGGCGATCGGCGCGTGGTCGGTGTCGCGTGGGTGCGCGACGAGCCGGCCGGGATCGCCATCGAGCAGCAGGACGAACCCATGCCCTCCGGACGGCAGGCGGCTTGCCTCGGCCACGGCCACCTGGGCGATCGCGTCGGTCTCGAGCGCGGCGCCAATCTGGTCGGCCAGGTTGTAGATCAGGTTCAGCTCGCGGTAGCGGTCGAGCGCCTCGCGGGCCAGCGAACGCTTGTCCGTCTCGCGCGCGCCGGCGTAGGCCAGGACGGCCGCGATCGAGCCGGCCGGCCGGGGGCCTTCGACCCAGCCGACCGTGGCCCCCTCGATGACAATGGGATGGCGCTCCGTCGGGGCATCGGCCGGTGCGGCGCCGGTCTGGCGATCGAGGATGACCTGGCCGTCGAGGTCGGTGATCGTCAGACGGGCATTCGTGCCGGCCAGCAGCACAGACAGCATCGGCGCGACGTGCCGGTGGCGGACGATCAGCCGGCGGAGCGCGGGCCCATCCATCAGTCCGCCCCCGAGCCCGGAGTCCCGAGGCCGAGGACCTCGCGCGCTCGTCTGAGCAGCTCGTCGGGATCGAATGGCTTGGTCATGTACAGGTCGGCGCCCGCGGCCAGGCCCTGCTCGCGATCGTAGGCCTGGCCCTTGGCGGTCAGCAGCACGACGTAGGTGGCGTCCAGCCCGAGTTCCTGCTTGATGATCCGGCAGACCTCGAAGCCGCTCCGTTTGGGCATCATGACGTCGAGGAAGACGAGGTCCGGCCGATGGTGCTCCGCGACGCTCACGGCCTCGTCGCCGTTGGATGCCGTCAGTAGTTCGACACCGTCGTCCTCGAGCTCCTCCAGCGTCTGCTCGATGAGCAGGCGGATGTGCTGCTCGTCGTCGACGATGAGGACCGTGGGCATCGGCTACCACGATGGCGTAAATGTTCGCGTCGTGCAACCGCGAGTTGGCCCAGCAACCGCGAGTTGGCCCAGCCGGATAGGCCAACGATGCATCACCATACGGCGATGCAGCGCACAGCCAGGCGGCCCCCGCAGATCAACCCGATGCGGACATTGGGCCTGCTGTCCGTCGGGCACTCGGCCAATCATGCCCAGGCCGTGCTCATGCCCCTAATCTTCCTCAAGATCATCGACGAGTTCGGGGTCGGAGTGGAAGCCGTCGCGTTCCTGGACGCAATCGGCGGCTTCTCGGCCGGGATCGTCCAGCTGAGCTATGCCGGGCTGACCCGGGTCGTATCACGCCGCCGGCTGCTGGGTGCCGGCGGGATCCTGTTCGGTGGCGGGTTCGCGGCCCAGGCCCTCGCCGGAGGCTTCCTCAGCTTTGCCATCCCCAACGTGCTTGCACGGATCGGCGGGTCGCCCCAGCACCCGGTCGGAAACGCCTTGCTGGCGGAACAGTTCCCGCTCGAGCGCCGCGGCTTCGCCATCAGTGCCCACATCGCCGGCGGCAATGTGGGCACGGTGGTGGTGGCCCTGATCGGCGTGCCGCTCATCGCCGCGGTCGGCTGGCGGGGGGCCGCGGTTGCGTTCGGTCTCCCGGCGATCGCAATCGCGGTGGCGATCCTGCTGTTCGTCCGCGAGCACGGGACGGACCGGGCCGCGGCCGTGGCCGGTGGCAGCGTCCGATCGGCATTCAGGCAGATCCTTCGGGATCCCGATCTGCGCTGGATCTACCTGACCTCCGTGCTCGGCGGCGGCGGGCGTGGTCTGGGCGTGGTCAACCTGTTCGCCCTGATCTACATGACCCGTGTCCTGGGCCTGGACGAGGCGACGTCCGGGCTGATGTATGGCGCCCTCATCGTCTTCTCCGTGCCGATGCCGTTGATCGCAGGCTGGCTGTCGGACCGCCTCGGCCGCAAGCCGGTGATCGTCGGTGTCTACCTGGGCGGGGCGCTCGGCTTCGTGGTCTTCATGCTGGCCGGCGCGTCTCCGCTCGGGTTGTGGGCCGGGATCGTGCTGATGGGCCTGTTCAGTTTTGCGGAAAGCCCGCAGCTCCAGGCGCTCCTGGCCGACATCGCCCCACCGTCCACCCGCGACGCCTCGTTCGCCCTCTACTTCACGCTGGCCTTCGGCATCGGTTCGCTGTGGACGGCGGTCTACGGCCTGATCATCGACACGGCCGGCGAAGCGAACGGACTGCCGATCGTCTTCGCGGTGATGGCCCTCACGTTCGTGCTGGCCGCCTTGTTCACGCTGCCGATCCGGGCCGAGCAGCGAGCTCGCGCGAACGCCGTCCACGAGGCCAGCCTGCACAACTAGGGCCGGCTGGCATACTGCCGGTCATGGGCAACCCCACCCATCAACCGTTGCTCCTCGTCCTCGCCGCCGTTGCCTTCGCCGTCATCGGCTGCTCGCCAAACAGCGGTCCCGCGACCCCACCGCTCCAACCGACAACGGCGCCGTCGGGCGCGGTCGCCTCACCGGGCAACACGATCAGCGTGTTGACCTACTTCCACCTGGGCGGCCTGCCCGGAACCGCCGGCCTGGTGCCGGTACTGCGCGCCGTGCCGCAGACCCAGGCCGTGGCTGGCGCGGCTATCAACGCCCTGATCGCCGGTCCGACCGAGGCCGAGCGTGCCGGGCGCCTCATCACCTCCGCGCTGCCGGTCGGGTCGCGGATGCTCGGTCTGTCGATCGCGGACGGCATCGCTACCGTCGACCTCTCGAGCGAGTTCGAGGCGGGCGGCGGGAGCGCGTCGATGTTCACCCGGCTCGGCCAGGTGGTCTACACGCTGACCCAGTTCCCGACGGTCGAATCGGTCGTCTTCGAGATCGAGGGCCGGCCGGTCAGTGTCTTCAGCAGCGAGGGGATCATCCTGGACGGCCCGGTTGGCCGCGACGCGTTCGAGGACCAGTTGCCGGCAATCCTCGTCGACCAGCCCGCCTACGGCGCAGTCCTCGGCAATCCAGCCCGGATCACCGGCTCGGCCAACGTGTTCGAAGCCGCCTTCCTGATCACGCTTTTGGACGGGTCCGGCGCCGTCCTCGTCGAGGTGCCGGCGATGGCCACCTGCGGCACCGGCTGCCGCGGGACGTTCGATGTCACGTTGCCGTACTCAGTGGGGGAGGCGGGTTGGGGCACGCTCCGCGTCTGGGCCGGCTCGGCCAGGGACGGCAGCCCGGAAAACGTCCGCGAGTACCCGGTCTGGCTCACACCCGAGGGCTGAGCCAGGCGAGCCTTCGGGGGGCCGCCGGGAAGCATCCCATGCTCTGTGCTGGATCAGGCGCCCCGGCAACCCTGTCTGACCATCGCCGACGATCCACACGGGCATCAAACGCCAGGTCATTCGAGCCCGGCGCCACCGGCTATCTGCGCGAGCGGTCGGGCGGCTGAGCGTGAATGACTTCCCGATGATGCGTCACCGCATCACGAGCCTTGTCCGGCACGCGGCGGGAGGATGCATATCAGACGTCGGGATGCTTGCGCGCCGCCGGGGTCCCGGCGACTGACAGTCCCGGCGAGTGATCGGCCGGGGTGCGCTATCATGCCCCAGCCCTGTACGCGGGGCACCTCGGTCGGGGCGTGGCGCAGCTTGGTAGCGCGCATC
>JBKKDW010000002.1:0-11185 GCA_046708025.1 Candidatus Limnocylindrales bacterium | reverse complement strand
GTCCATCTCCGTGCAGCCCTCCCGGATCGCGAGCTGGATCGCCCGCCAGCGGAGCAGGTGGAGTGCGCCGGGATGGTCCGCCCGTGCCGTTGCATGGTCGCCCGAGTGGACTGTCGACAGGCGGCCGCCGTGGCGGTACAGGACAAGGCCGGCCAGCGGTTGACCGGAGTCGCCGCTGCGTGCCTCAAGGTAGACCAGGTGTCCGGCCCCGTGGGCGGCCTGCCACCAACCGACGAATGCAGCTCGCGGTCCGAACGAGAAGTGACGGCGTTGGCCGGTCTCGAGGAGGAGGTCGTAGAACCGGTCCAGGGCAACGTCCGCCGGCTCGGACGGCAGGCGGAACCCCTCCCCCACCGGATCTGCCGGCCCCGCTCCACCCTCGACCGGGCGGGTGTCGTGACGGACGACCGCGACACCGTCACGTTCGGCCCCCCGGATCCGCTGGCGAGTGGACCTGGCCATCGCCTCGAGGACCGCCGCCTCGTCAGCCCGGGCTTCAAGAGGCAACGAGATGCGGTGGCGCGCCGGCTGGATCTCCTCGATCGGGTGGAATCGCGCGGCCACGATCGCCGCGCGAAAGGCATGCGCCGACGCCGGGACCTCGGGGTCCGCGGCGATCACGTCGATCCCTTCACTGGCGAGCGCCGCGGCGACCGCGATCAGGCGACGCGCGATCACGCCGCCGCTGGCACCGGCCCCTCCCGCCGCAGCCGCTGCTGCCAACCCAGCGACCGGTCCGCGGGGCAGGTACGCGCTCCCGCCGCCGATTAGGGCCCACGGCCGGGTCACGGCCAAAACTCGCCCGCCGTCGTCGCTGACCAGGAAGCGTGGCGTCCAGCCGGACAGGCGCCGATGTTCCGCCCAGGCGCGCGACTGGTAGACATGCCCACCGGGCGCCTCGACCGCATGCGCGTCCCATTCGGCCAGCTCAGCCGGGCTGGCGTCGCGGACGTTCAATCGGCCGGCCCGAACGCCGCGGCACTCCCGCCGCCAGCGATACCGTACCGGCGGCGCGTCCACCAGACGCGGCTGCGCTGGGCAACTTCGTAGGCGCGCCGGCCGAGCGGGTCGAGCACCAGGTCCCAGGCACCGATGTAGCGGACCTCGCGACCGCCGAAGCCCGTCTTGAAGTGGGCGATCCCGCCGGTCGCCAGGCCCCACAGGTCATAGCTCGTCGCGCCGGCCTCGCGCGACGACCGGATGGCCTCCCACTTGAGCAGGTAGTTTGCCCGCGAGTCGCCGCCGGCCGCAGTCATGCCGCCATAGGGTTCGACGACGCGCACTCCGCTGCGAACCAGGAAGAGCGCAGCGACTGGCTCGCCCTGGGGCGTTTGCGCGAACAGCAGTCGGGCCCGCCCGGCCGGCGCGAAGGCGTTCCAGACGTTGCGGTAGGCGGCCTCCGTACGGATCAGGAAGCCGGCCCGATCGGCCGTCTCACGGTAGATCCGGTAGAACTCGGGCAGCCGGTCGCCGCCGGCCTCAACCACGACGATCCCGGCGGCGCGGGCCTTGTTGACGTACTGGCGCCACTTCTTGCGCAGGTCGCTCCAGAGAGCGGCCTCATCGGGGCGCAGGTCGATCACGCGAGTCGCGTTCGGCTGAATCGGGGGCGCCGAGCGCCAGCCCGCGGCGCGCAGGGCGCGCCGGAGCGCGCCGTCGGCGTCGTGCGGTCCATCCACTTCGATCTCGGGATCGATCCGCAGGTGAGAGACGCGGCCAACCACTTCTGGCAGGGACGAACGAACCTGTGCGCTGAGCGCCTCGATGACGTCAGGGGTCCAGGCGGTTGCGACCGGCCCGCGCGGCGCATAGGCGAATGCCCAGGGCATCGGACGTGGACGACGGAAGAGGATCTGGACCCCGATCCGTTCCGGGCCCGGAGCACCGCCGGGGGTGTTTGCTCCCCCGTCGGCGAGCACGCGCTGGGCTGACCAGCCATTGACCGCCTTGACGGCGGCCCAGCCCGCGAGCTGCAGATACGAGCCCGGGTCGCTTGCTTCGACGAACGTGTCCCAGGCCCCCGGGTCCATGGTGGTCACGACCTGAACGGGCGCCGGATCAGGTCGACCATGACGACCTCGACGATAGGCGCGAGTTCCGGGATCCGCAAGACGATCGACACGCCGGCATAGACGAGCCCGAAGACGGTGCTCACCAGCGCCACGTCGGCGACCAGCGCGAGTTTCGAGGGATCGGGTTCGATGGCCCGACCGATCAGGGCAGCCGTCCCGAACGCGAGCGCGCCGGCAATCAGGGTCCCGATGATGGCCTGGACGGCGACCCGCACGACCCCGGCCAGGCGCAGGCCCGCAATCCGCCAGCGCAGGATGACGAGCAGCACGAGCGCCTCCAGCCAGGCGGCCACGGCAATGGCCAGGGCAAGCCCGCTCAGCCCGAGCTGACCGACCAGCACGATCGCGAGGGTGGTGTTGATGGCCACGGCGGCAATCGCGACAAGGACCGGCGTCAGAGTGTCCTGCCGGGCGTAGAACGCTCGGGCGAGTACCGCGATGAGGGCATGGGCCGCCAGCCCGATCAGGAACCAGAGCAGGGTTTCCGCGATCCGATCCAGGTCGACTTCAGCGATCCGCCCGTCACCGAACAGGATCTCCACCAGCTCGCGCCGCAACACCGCGGCCAGCGCGGCGATCGGGATCATCACGTACAGCAGCAGCCGGATCGCCCTGGTCAGCAGTCCCGCGAAGGCGACCTCGCGCCCGACCGCCGCGTCGCGCGAGAGCGAGGGCAGGAGCACGATCCCGAGCGGCACGCCGATGACCCCGATCGGGATCTGGAGCAGGGTGAAGGCAATGTTGAAGTCGGCCACGGCACCCACGGTCAGGGTGGAGGCCAGCGCGGTGACGACGATGAAGGTGACCTGGCTGGCACCCAGTCCGAACGCCCGCGGCGCCATCAACCCGAGCGCACGGCGGGCCCCCGGATCGCCCTGATCGATCCGAGGTTCGTACCGGAAACCCATTCGAACAAGCGGGCGAAGCTGGACGAACAGATGACCGAGCGAGCCGGCAACTACGCCCGCGGCTAGACCTTCCACACCGAGGCTTGGCGCCAGGAAGAGCGCGCCGGCGATGATGGCCAGGTTGTAGACGATCGGCGCGATTGCCGAGGCGGCGAACCGGCCACCGGCGTTGAGGACACTGGTCGCGACCGAACCCATGGCCAGGAAGATCGGGCTCAGGAGCATGATCCGGGTCAGTCCGACAGTCCGCTCGAGCTGCTCAGGGCCGAAACCGGGCGTGATCGCGGACATCACCGCCGGCGCCAGCACGAACAGGGCCACGGCCAGGCAGGCCAGCGCCACGAGCATGAGGTTGATGATCGTGGAGACAATCCGCCAGGCGTGGGCCGGCTCGTCGCGCTCGAGCAGGCCGGACACGATCGGGATCACCGCCGACGACAGGGCGCCCGCCGCGACAAGCTGAAAGATCAGGTCCGGGATCCGGAAGGCCGCGAAGAACGTGTCGAGCTCGGGCGCCTCGAAGGTGTTGCCGATGACGACCAGGCGGACCCAGCCCAGTAGCCTCGAGACCAGGAAGGCGCCCGAGACCAGCAGCCCGGCGCGGGCGAGCCCCACGGCTCTGGTCACGGGGCCGCTTCGCGACGCGCCCGCGGGTGGGCCTCCCGGTAGGCGGACTGGAGGCGGCCGGGCGACACGTGGGTGTAGATCTGGGTCGTGGCGAGGTTCTCGTGGCCGAGCAGCTCCTGGACGACGCGCAGGTCGGCGCCGCCGTCGAGCAGGTGGGTCGCGAACGAGTGACGCAGGGTATGCGGCGAGACGCCGAGCGGCAGCCCGGCCCGCTGCCGAAGCCGGTCGAGGCGGAAGCGCAGCCCGCGCACCCCGAGCGGCGCGCCGGCGTTGTTCAGGAAGATCTCGACGGGCGGGGCAACCTCCCCGACGCGGCGCTCCAGCAGGACCGGTCGCGCGTCCTCGAGGTAGGCCGCCAGCGCCGCCCGGGCGGGTCGGCCAAGGAGCCCAATCCGTTCCTTGCGGCCCTTGCCCAGGACCCGGACCTCGCCGCGCTCCAGGTCGAGCGCGCCGAGGGTAGCCGCGGCGAGTTCGCTGACCCGCAGGCCGGCCGCGTACGCCGTCTCGACCAGGGCCCGATCCCGCAGCGCGAGCGCCGTTCGCAGCGCAGATCGAGCGCGGTCACGGCCGGGAGGCATCGCCAGCTCCGCGTCGACCACGGCCAGCAGCCGCCCGACCTGCTCGACCTCGAGCACACGCGGCAGGCGACGCGGCAGGCGCGGTGTGGCGATCGCGCCCCACGGGTCTCCCGGCGCAAGGTCATTGCGGGTCGCCCAGCGATGGAAGGCGCGGATCGCGGCAAGCCGCTGGGCGACGGTCGTGCGGGCGTGGTCCTCGCCGAGCACCGCGAGATAGGCACGAAGATCGGCCCGGGCCGGCGCCCGCCAGTCTGCCGCCCGGGCGGTCAGCCAGTCGAGATAGCGGCCGACGGCCGTGGCATAGGCGCGCTGGGTGTGCGCGGAGGTGTCCCGGGCGGCGAGGGAGCGGAGGAAGCGCGCGAGGGCCGGATCGATCGCTCGGGTGGCCGGCGCCTCCTTCACGCGTCGGGAGCGGGCTCGACCGCCCCGGCGCGCCTGGGGCTGGCACGGGCCGGGCCACGGGCTCCTCCCCGCGCACCGGAGCGTCCCCGACCAGCGGCCTTGGCGGCACCGCCAGCCGGGCCGCCGCGTCGGCCCCGGACGGGTCGAGCAAGCGCCTCGGGGCTCGCCGGGCCGCCCGAGTAGCGCTCGTCGGGCACCACGTTGGCCGCGACCGCATCGCTCGTCGAACCGCAGATCAGGCAGATCGCGGCGTCCTCCCGGCGTGCCAGCGGGCCGTCCTCGAGGTCGTGCAGACCGCCGAGCGGCTCATGGTTGGTCGTGTAGTCGCAGCGTGGATAGTTCGAGCAGCCCCAGAAGACATTGCCGGTGCGGCGCGCGCGGCGCGGGACCAGGCGGCCGTCGCGGTTCCTGGGGCAGGTCACCTCGAACGGCAGTGGATCCGGTGGCGGCGGGCCATCCTTCCTGATGTAGTCACACTCGGGATAGCGCGAGCATCCGACGAACGGCCCGAACTTGCCGCGTTTGCCGACGAGCGTTCCCTCGCCGCACTTCGGGCAGACCTCGCCCGTACCGTCCTGGGGCGGCGGCTCGTCGCCAGGCAACGGCCGGCTCTCCTTGTGCTCCGGGAAGAGCGAACAGGCCAGGAACCGCCCATTCCGACCGAGCCGGATCACCATCGGGTGGCCCAGCGAGCAGACCTCGTCGGACTCCTCGGTCTTGTAGTCGTCGTTGCCGATCTCCTTGTCCTTCTCGTGCACGAGATCGCGGAGCGGCCCATAGAAGGCGCGAAGGATGGGGACCCATCCGCGTTCGCCGCCGGCGACCTCGTCCAGCTCCTCCTCCATCCGTGCGGTAAAGGCCACGTCGATGTAATCCCCGAAGTGCTTCACGAGCAGGTCGGTAACCGTCTCGGCGACCGATTCCGGGTGGAGCCGCCGCTCCTCGACCCGGACATAGCCGCGATCGACGATGGTGGAGATCGTCGCCGCGTAGGTTGATGGCCGTCCGATGCCATGCTCCTCGAGGGCCTTGATCAGGGTCGCCTCGGTGAAGCGCGGCGGCGGCTCCGTGTAGTGCTGCGCTGGTGTGACGTCAGCGACGGTTGTGACGGCTCCCTCGGCCAGCACCGGCAGCCGCGCGCCCGCATCATCCTCGTCGTCAGCTGCCCCGTCGTCGCGACCTTCGGTGTAGACGATGGCGAAGCCGTCGAAGAGCACCCTGGTCGCCGAGGCCCGCAGCCCGTAGCGACCGTCCTCCAGCTCGATGGTGGTGGTCTCGAGCTCCTTGGGCGCCATCTGGGAAGCCAGGGCGCGCTGCCAGATGAGCCGGTAGAGGCGGGCCTCATCGGACTTCAGGAATGGCGCCATCGTGTCCGGGTCACGCCGGAAGCTTGTCGGGCGAACGGACTCGTGCGCCTCCTGGGCGCCCTTCGCCTTCGTCTTGTAGACCCGGCCCTTGGGCATCGTGTAGGACGCGCCATAGCGCTCGCGGATGACCTCACGCGCCTCGCCCATCGCCACGCCCGCCAACGCGGTGGAGTCGGTTCGCATGTAGGTGATCAGGCCAACGTGCCCGTCCGACGTCTCCACGCCCTCGTACAGGCGCTGTGCGACCGACATCGTCCGCTTCGGGCTGAAGCCGAGACGACGACTTGCCTCCTGCTGGAGCGTAGACGTCGTGAACGGCGCGGCCGGCGACCGCTTCTGGGTCTTCAGGCCCAGCCTCGTCACCAGCGGTCGAATGGCGCGGATGGCCGCGACATGGGCATCGGATGCGGCCTCGTCGGCGATGTCCGGCGCGGCACCGTCGATGCGCACGAGTTCGGCTCCGAAGGTCTCTCCGGCGGTCGTCTGGAGGATCGCCTCGATCGTCCAGTACTCGCGTGCGGTGAAGGCCGTGATGGCCCGCTCGCGCTCCACCACAAGACGCACCGCGACCGACTGGACCCGGCCCGCGGAGAGTCCGCGCTGGACCTTCTTGCCGAGCAACGGGCTGAGCGTGTAGCCGACCAGCCGATCGACGATGCGCCGGGTCTGCTGGGCGTCGACGAGGTTCTGGTCGATGTCGCGCGGGTTGGCGAACGCTTCGCGGATGGCCGATTCGGTGATCTCGCTGAAGGTTACGCGGCGGGTCTTGGCGGCCGGGACGTGGGCTGCCTCCGCCACGTGCCAGGCGATCGCCTCGCCCTCGCGATCGAGGTCGGTGGCGAGGAAGACCATCTCCGCGCCCTTGGCAGCCTTCTCGATGGCGGAGACCTGCTTGCGGCGATCCTCGGTGATCACGTACTCGGGCTCGAAGTCGTGGTCGACATCGACCCCGAACTTGCCCTTGCCCGGATTCTCGGGCAGATCGCGGACGTGGCCGAACGACGCCAGGACTCGGTAGTCAGCGCCCAGGTAGCGCTCGATGGTTCGGGCCTTGGCCGGCGACTCGACGATGACGAGGTTCTTCGGCACGGCCGGGAGTGTAGCACCGGGTCATTGGCGGACCCTTATCACGTCCGGGCGACCCGCCGCGGGTCAGACCTCGCGAATGCGCCTGAGGAAGTCCTCGTCGATCTCCAGGTCGGGCTCAGCCTCGGGCGCCGGCGGGGGCGCATCTGCAGCGTCGCTGACCTCCAAGGCCAGTGCCGGAGCGCTGCCTGAAACGGCGCCGCAAGGGATCTCGACGAACCGGATATGAAGGTACGGGAAGAAGAAGATGGAGGCCGAATCGTCGACGAAGACCGGACGCTTGCCGTTCAACGTCCGCAGGTTCGTGCAGCGCAACCCGACGTCGCCCGGCGAGGGCGCCTCGAACAGGTCGGCCAGCATCGGCTGCTCGTTGTTGATGTGCAGGACGGCGTTGCGGATCACGCCCCGATGTTGCTCGGCCCTAGTCGACCCGTCCAGCCAGCCGATGGTCAGGTCAGGGGTGGTAGAAGTCAACCACCAGTCGGACTCGCCCCGACGAGACCCACACGCCGATCCCGACCCGGTCATAGGCCGGGTTCATCAGGTTGACGTAATGGCCGCCGAGATACGACTTCTCGCTCTGGAAGAAGAGGTGCGACCCGAGAACGGCGGCGTTCGCATTGCCTGACCGGCAGCCGAGGTTCTCGGCCCAGCGGTAGCTCGAGAACCCGGCCCGGGCCAGCCGGTTGCCCGGATTGCCGCCGATGAAGTGGGTGCACGCGCCGCGGGTCGCCAACTGCCTGGCGTATGGCCGGGCCACCAGGACACTGATCCGGCTATCCAGCATCAGCGGCGCCACGGCCCGGCCGCCCGGGCTGCTGCAGCCGCCGCTCGAGGTGACCAAACCACCGGTCCGGGTGCAGTTCATCAGCCGCAGATAGTAGTTCTCCACCGCGCCCCAGCTGCCGCCACCAACGGCGCCAGCGCCCCCACCGGTACTCACCGTGGTGGTCTTCGGCGTGCGCCGTGCGACCGGTGCGGCCCTGGGCCTGGCCACGGTCCTGAAGATCGCCCGGACAGATCGCCCCAGCGAGGCGCCGCTTGCGCTCGTGGCACCGATTTCGACCTTGGCGACGAGCGCAGCGCCGTAGGGCAGCGCGTCCGCCGGCTTGAAGACCAGGACCGTGTTCGACTCGGCCCAGCTGATCGTGCCCTTGATGGCCTTGCCCCCGATCCTGACCGAGAACGCCCTGGCCGTCAGTTGACGGTCCATGGCTTCCGTGAATCGAACCGAGATGACAGAATCGCGCGATGTGTCCCGGGCATCCTCGCGCGGCCTGAAGCGGACAACGGCGGGGGCCTTCACGGTCCGCACGGCGATCGACTGGGGCGCCAGCTCGAGGCCGTCCTGGTCACGCACCCCGGCGACGACGAGCCTGTAGGCGGTATCGGCCTTGAGCCGCTCGGACGGCACGAAGGTATAGCTGACCGGTCCCTTGGGCTTGTCCGATGCCTGGACGCTGCCGGCGGTTGGCGGGTCGAGGCGGATCGCCTGACGGACACTCACCGGATCGACGGAGCCGGCGAACGTGATCGCAAACCCGGTCTCCACGGAAACCCGCTTGCCGGCCGGTTCCGTTGGCTGGATCCGGGCGGTCAGGGGTTGCCGGGTCAGAAACACCGCCCGGGCCGGGCGAGCGAGCGGCTGCCCGGTTTCGGCCAGCGCGCCGGCCTGCACGGATACCGTGTGGAACGCGCCCGGCGCCCACGCCATCCTGGGCGAGATGGACAGGGTGTCGCCGGCGGCATCCCAGGTCAGCAGGACCGGCGTCGGCGGGTCAACGCTGACGGAAGCAGCGACAGACGCCGCATTCATCGGCGTGGTGAATTCGATCGCGACCGGCGCCCGCACGCTCGCATTCGTCGCGACGACGGTCCGGAAGGCTGCCCGCGTCAGGGGCACAATCGGTGACGACGGCGGCGTCGCGGTGGTGACCATGGGCAGCCCCGCGCCTATGACACCGATCCCGAGGAGACCGCTCAGCCCGAACGCGAACGCCAGCCGTGAGACGACAGAACGGCGAAGCAGCGCGCCAAGGTAGACAGCGGCAATGATCGGGACGGCCAGCAGCGCGATGGCGGCGTTGCGCAATAGTCGCTCCTGGCTCGTGCTCTGGGGACAGCATCGAGGGCGGCCCAGGCCGGTCTGGGGTGACGGCCGGCGTCAGGGTAGCATCGCTCGACGACGCCAGGCAACCGGCCGGACTCGTTCAGACACGTGCCGATGAGCGCCGGTGCACCGTCGCGGGATCGGCGGCGGCGAGGTTGCCAGATGGCCTGAACCGGCCGTGGATGCCGACCGCCAGGCCGTGACGCTCGAGCAGGGTCAGGGCGGTCAAAACGCTCGCGACCGGCCAGCCGGTCGTGGCCACGAGCTCGTCGACCGTCGCGCGTCCGAGGACCAGCTCACGCCCGATCCGCCCCGCAGCATCCCCGACATCGGCCAAGGTCGCGGCCGCGGCGTTCGAGACGCCCGGCTCGGCCAGGTGGCTCGCCAGCCCCAGATCGTCAATGAGCTGCGGGATACCGGCCACGATCCGGGCACTCCCACCGAACTCGCGCAGGAATGCCAGGCAGCCCGCGGAAGCCGGCGCGTCAATCGAGCCAGGGACGATGAAGCACTCTCGGCCCTGCTCGAGCGCCCACGACGCGGTGATGAGCGCCCCGCTCCTTGCCGGCGCCTCGATCACCACGGTGGCGTCGGCGAGGCCGCTGATGACTCGGTTGCGACGTGGAAAGGTGCCGTGGGTCGGGCGCACGTCGGGCGCAAGCTCCGAGATGATCGCTCCGCCGCTCGCCACGATCGAGTCGGCGAGACGCCGGTGGACTTGCGGGAAGAGCGCCGCGTGACCCGACCCAATGACCGCGATCGTGATGCCGCCGGCATGAACCGTCGCCGAATGGGCGGCACCGTCGATGCCGGTGGCCAGCCCGGACACGACCGTGCTGCCGACAGCGGCGAGTGTCGCGGCCAGGCGAGCGGCGATTGCCCGGCCTGAATCTGTCGCCCGGCGCGTGCCGACGACAGCAATCGCCGATCTCGCCTCGAGCACGGCCGGGTCACCCAGCACGAACAACACGTGGGGCGGCATGTCGATGGCGGCCAGGCGCAGTGGGTATGCCGAGTCGGCCGCCGTCACGACCTCCAGCCCGAGCGAACGGATCCGCGCGAGGGTCCGGCCGGCATGTTGGGCGGCGACGGCGAGCGCGATCGCGATGGTCGGTGTCATCAGTCGGCGGAGCGTGCCGCGCCCGTCATCAAGATCCTCGATTGGCGCCCCGGCGAGCCTGGCCGCAGCGCCCGGTGAGGCGGCCTCCTGGAGGATCGCAAGGCCACTGCCGTAGCGCCGCAGCAGTGCCGCGAAGCCGACCGGCCCGAGTCCGTCGACGGCCGCCAGCACGGCCCAGGCATCACGCTCGTCGCTCCCAATCGCTGACCGACTGGCGGGCGGATTCACGAATGGCGTCGCGGCCTGCGCGATAACGGTGCCACCGCCTGGCGCAACGCCGCCGTCGGCCCCGATCGGTCCGGACGCTCCAATCCCGAGCATGTCAACCCACCTCCGCGGCCGCCAGCCGCAGGTCGATCGGTCGGAACCAGGCGGCTTCGTCCAGGTGCTCCTCGCGGACAACGACATCGCCGGCCAGATCCGCGATGGTCCGCGCGACCCGCAGCAGGCGCTCCGTCCCGCGCCCGCTAGCGCGCTCCAGCTCCGCGAGCTGGACGACCCGGCGCTCGGTCGCGCCGGATAGCCGGCAGGCGGCCCGGAGCAACCGGCCGGTGAGCCTGCCATTGGCGCGACCCGAGAGACGCGCGGCCGCTGCCGACCGCGCGGCCACAATGCGGGCCGCGACCGAAGCGGAGTTCTCGGAGTCGGGACCGCGCACGAGGGCCAGCGGGGCGACCCGGGGCATCGCGACCCATACGTCGATCCGATCGCGAAGCGGGCCGGAGACCCGTCGCTGGTAACGCTCGGCCAAGGTCCCCGGGCATGCGCAGGCTCGATCCGAGGTTCCGGCGTAGCCGCACGGGCAGGGGTTCATGGCAGCCACCAGCTGGAAGCGTGCCGGGAAGATCGTGGCCCGTCCGGCCCGGGCGATCGCCACCCGGCCCTCCTCGAGCGGTTGGCGGAGCGCCTCGAGCA
>JBKKDW010000001.1:0-2930 GCA_046708025.1 Candidatus Limnocylindrales bacterium | reverse complement strand
GACCCAACCGATCCGTCCAATGTGGGCCAGCCCTACCTGGTCACGGCAACGGTCACTCGGGCGTCGGGCACTGCGGCGATCACCGGGACGATGACCATCTCGGACGGCACCGCCTCGTGCACCGCTTCGCCGAGTGGCGGACCGAACCCGGTCACCTATTCCTGCTCGATCACCTCGACGACGGCCGGGTCCAAGACACTCACGGCCACGTACCCGGGCAACTCGACCTACGCCACGAGCTCGGACACCGAACCCCACACGGTCAACTTGATCGGCACGACCACCGTGATCACCACTGACCCAACCGATCCGTCCAATGTGGGCCAGGGCTACGTGGTCACGGCAACGGTCACTCGGGCCTCGGGCAGTGCTGCGATCACCGGGACGATGACCATCTCGGACGGCACCGACTCCTGTACGGATTCGATCACGAGCGGCGGCCCGACCACGGTCACCTACTCCTGCACGATGACGTCGACGACGGCCGGGTCCAAGACTCTCACGGCCACGTACCCTGGCAACCCGACCTACGCCACGAGCTCGGACACCGAACCCCACATGGTCAACGCAGTCGACACCACCAACCCCCAGACGACGATCGACAGCAACCCGACCAACCCGACCAACGACAACACCCCGACCTTCACCTTCTCGGGCACCGACCCCGGTGGCTCGGGCGTGGCCTCGTTCGAGTGCAAGCTCGACGCCGGCGCGTTCGCCGCCTGCACCAGCCCGGACACCCTGGCCGCCCTGGCCGACGGCTCGCACACCTTCTCGGTCCGGGCGATCGACAACGCCGGCAACACCGATGCCACCCCGGCCTCCTACACCTGGGTGATCGACACGGTCGACCCGGTCGTGACCCTGACCAAGGTCAACGGCTCGACCGTCACCTTCCCGTTCTCGACCAACGTCAACATCACCTCGGTCGGCGGTGCGTGCGGCATCCTCACCGGTGACTCAACTACGATCAACGTCACCCTGGGCGGCAACCCGACCGCGCCCGCCACCGCTACCTGCTCGGCGGGCGGCACGTGGACGCTGACCCTTACGACCGCCATCTCGGCCGAAGGCACCTACGTCTTCGCCGCCACCCAGTCCGACACGGCCGGCAATACTGGCAGCACCGGCAATAAGTCGGTGACCAAGAGGGCCGCGACGAGCCTGCTCTATAACGGCCAGGATAGCGTCGCTCAAGGTGGCAGCCTGATCCTTGGCGCCGCGTTCACGAGTACGAACACGACCATCTGCTCGCTGAGTGGTCAGACCATTCGGTTCACGGTCGACTTCGACGATAACGGCTTCGACGCCGGCGACTTCACGGGCAACGGCACGACCGATGTGACCGGTCAAGCGTGGTACACGGTGCCTGGTGCGACGACGGCCACCTGGCCCGGCGGTCCATACGATGTCCTCGTGGAGTTCGATCAAACGGCTTCCTGCACCTCATCGGTCGCCTCCAACGGTATGGTGACGGTTCTCGAACCGGGCCAGGCGTCCACGGGAGGCGGCTGGTACACCCATCCCGGAAATGGACGCATCAACTTCGGCTACAACGTCAAACTCAAGCCCGGAACGGGCCCAGGCACCGGCAACCCGGCCGAGTATCACGGCAAGTTGCTTCTGAAGAACAACGGCAAGTGGCGATTCAAGGGCGACCTGACGTCATACGCGAAGGTCAATCCGACTGCAACGTGCCCGGGCACGAACTGCAAGGGCACGGCGAGCGGCATCGGAAAGCTCTATGAATGGGATGAGAGCCTGAACGGTGGGAGCGGCGACTGGGCGCTTGTCGCGAGCTCGGTATCCATTGCCGTGACGTTCACTGACGCGAGTCAGGGCGGCGGCAAGAAGTCGAACGACGCCTTCGGGATCATCATCTCGTACAGCCTGTCGGCTGGACAGGATCCCCTTCCGAACTCTTCGTCCATTGTGCTGAAGGGCGGCGACATCAGCATCAAGTAGCGATCAAGCCGACCGAGTCAGAGAGGGGCGCCGCGAGGCGCCCCTCTCGCGTTTCTGCGGGATCAAGGGCGACGGACGCCCGCATGCCCTTGCCGGGTACGCGTGATCGCCAGTCGTGAAGCCTCCAGGCAACCGGCGGCTCGTCGGTTAGCGCCCCCGTGGTCAACGGCGTGAGCGTGCGGGTCACGCCCGGCTATTCGATGCGAACACCGTCGCATCTCGTCGACGCGATCCCCGGCTCGAAGGCCGGAGAAGAGGAACGGTCGGCAGGTGCGGGCCGTGGCCGTGGTCACCCCGCGCGCCGCGGGCGGAATAGCAGCGCCGCTCCCAGTGGCGCCGCCCACGGTGAGCTGGCCGTTGCCGACGTAGAGACCAGGAAGCACGGCGCCGTTGCCGTCGGTATACATCGGCCCCGCATCGGTTCCCCAGCCGGTGACAGCCGTGCGGTTGGCAGTCGGTCTTGGTCCGCACGCCGTAC
This sequence comes from Candidatus Limnocylindrales bacterium, assembly GCA_046708025.1. GTDB lineage: Bacteria > Chloroflexota > Limnocylindria > Limnocylindrales > CSP1-4 > SPCO01. The sequence goes on along the minus strand of JBKKDW010000001.1, from coordinate 487 downwards.
CGATCCATGATTGCGCGGACGTGCGCATCTTCGATCTCGATGTTCGTGCGCACTCTGCTCATACACCAATGATCCACCATGTGCGAGGTAGGTGTACCGGGAAGCACGACTCGCGCTGTCGTTCGCGCCCCGCCCCTCCTGCGCTCATCGGCCTCGCCGGCTCTTGGTGAGCCTGTGGCTACTGGCCGCGGATGCCAGCGATCGATCTCGCGGTTCCGTCCGTGACACCACACGGTCCGTGCCCGCGACGAACGTGCACGGCCGGCACCCCATGCTGCACTCTGGTCGATCGATCACGCTCGGTCATGACTAGTTCGAAACTGCCACTGTCGCCGTGCAGACGACTGGTCCTCCGTCGCCGACCCCGAAAGCCGTGACCCAGTTCGGCGGCCGACCGGCCGCAGCCCGATCGCGCTGGCGTTTGGTAAGTACCGGGTGATCGCCTCTGGATACCGTCCGGCGGATGCCAGAGATCTCGCAGTACCCC